>CAYTNX010000053.1:0-4291 GCA_964439365.1 uncultured Candidatus Saccharibacteria bacterium
ACTACTTCTTAATAAGTATGATAGAGAACAATTAATACAGAGGTTTTTCAATTTCACAGTCAAATTAATTCAAATCAAAATGTTAATGCAAATGTTGTAGAAAATAATTTTTCTCAAGCTCCAGAATTAGAAAATAATAAAATTTCTGAAATTTCAGAATCAAATAAAGTTATTGATGCGGTTGTTCCAGTTGAAGTAAAAGAATTTAAAAAAGAAATTGAAAGATCAATAAATAAAAGTAATGAATTAAATTTAAATGTAGTAGATGATGAAGAGAAAATTCTAGTAGAAGAAAATAAAATAGAAACTCATACTGAGAATAAGGTTGATAATCAGATCAAAATAAATACTGAAAATAAGATAAATCTAAAGAGAGAATTGTCAGAGTTATTTGAAGAAAATTTAGCAAATAATTTTGGTGATGATACTCCTCCTAAAAAATCATTTTTTGATATATTGGATGTTCAAACAGTATCATCAGTATTATCCATATTAGTATTTTCATCTCTAGTATTTGGTTTTATTACAAGTCCTAAAAAATCTATAAACATAGCTTCAAATATAGTAAATAAAGTATCTGAAAATATAGCTTTAACAAAATCAAATATAAATAATTTTCTCACAGATAAGACAAATAACATTTATTCTTCATCTATTTCTTATTTAGCAAATACAGTTACATCAAAACCAGAAGAAAGTATTTCAAACAACAATAAAAATATTATTTCATCAGGAATATCTTATATTTCAGATGAGACTGATTTGTTTATATCTCAAATTTATAATAAATCTTACAATCTTCTTTCATCTGCTTCTCTCGGTGTTTATTTGAAAGTATCAAATGTCTTTTCAAATACAGTATCAAATATATACGGATTCTTGGCTGAAGCTACAAATCAAGCTTATTCAATAGTGAATCATGAAGTAGCTGTAAAGAAGAGTGAAGTCAAATTTAATGGTTTGGCTGTGGCTCCTTCTGTTTCAGAAAATGATGATTATTTATTGAAACAAAAAATAAATGATTCTTTTTCAGATGAAGTAAAGATAAAGCCGGATCAAAGTGGAACTGCTGGTGTTATAACTCCTGTATTCAAGAAAACAAAGGGTAATGATTTCGTTTATGTTTTGGTGCCTGTAAAAGATGCGGATAAAAATAAAGACAATACAATAAAATGATTAATAGAATAAACAAAAACCGAATAGATATCTTGATGATTTCTGCGATAGCAATAATGGTTTTTGTTTTGATATCAAAAAATGCATATGCTCAATCTGTAATGTCTAGTAGTCATTATCGTGTTCAAAATGACAGTGTAAATTTTGGTGGAGCAAGATCTTCTTCTGCTACATATACAGCAGAAGATACTGCTGGCGAGGTAGCAACAGGTTATTCAAATAGTTCAAATTACAATAATCATGCTGGCTATCAACAAAATACAAATACTTCATCAGGAGGAGGAACTTCAGGAGGTGGAGAAAATACAGCTTCTGTAGGAGGATTTGGTTTTTCTGGGGGAAATTGGTTGATCAACGTAAGCAATTTCAAAGCTTCTTCTCAATATCCTAATGTTTTATTGAATTGGGATAATCCTTCAGGATATAGTTTTGATTCTGTAATAATAGTTAGATCAGATAAGTTTTTCCCTAAAGATCCTTTTGGAACTGATGGTGTAATAATCTATCAGGGAAAAGATTCAAGTTTCTTGGATAAAAGTGTAAAAGAAAATACTGTCTATTATTATTCTATTTTTGCAAAAAGTGATAGAGGAGAATATTCATCAGGAGCTTTGACCTTTATAAAATTATTATCAACAAAAGAAGCAACTTCAACTCAAATAATTATAGACAGTGGAAGTGTTGATCCTTTTGCAAATATCCCTCAGTCTCTTGAAGTAAATAAAGTTATTTCAGATTTGAAGCTTTCAGATTTTGATTTTCTACAAAATGGCAAAAAAATAAAAATTAATGGAAATAAAATAAATATCGATGGCTCAAAGAGTTTATTGATATCATTAAATTACAATAAAGTACCAGAAATACTAAAGACAATTGCTGTATCATTTATTTCTCCAGGAGATTCATCAAGAGTGTTTTCATTCTTGCTTAGAGTAAACAAAGACAAGACAGCTTATGAAGCAACTATCGCACCTCTTGGTATGAGTGGAAATTATGGAATGAATGTAACTATTTTGGATTATAAGAATCAGAGTTTGAAGAGATTGAAAGGGGAATTACAGGCTATGGCATTAAATTCTACAAAAGAATTTATTCTATCCGGAGGTGAAAATTTGGAAAAATTATTCATAGTAGTTATTTTGGGAATATTGTTTGTGTTTGAATTGATCAGATTGATTTCAAGATTTTTCTTAAATAGAAAACAAAATTATGAAAATTAATTATTTTTACAATAGAATAATTAGTTTCATCGTATTGATATCTATAATATCATCAAACTTTTTCGGCATAACAACATATACATATGCTGCTATAAATAAACAAATAAATTATCAAGGTAAACTTGCAAATTCATCAAATGTTGTTGTTGCTGACGGAACATATTCAATGGAATTCAAACTTTACACATCTTCTTCTGGCGGTTCTCCTATTTGGACAGAAACATTGACTGGTGCAAATAAAGTTCAAGTAACAAATGGTTTGTTTAGTGTAATGCTTGGATCGGTTTCTTCTTTGAATGCTGTTGATTTTAATCAAACACTTTATTTGGGTATAAATATAGAAGGTGATGGAGAAATGTCTCCTAGAAAAATAATCGGTGCTGTTCCAGCTGCTTTTGTTGCTGATACTTTGAATAATTTATCAAGTAGTCAGTTTTTGAGATCTGATACACAAAATGCAACAAGTTCATCTTCTACATTTATAAATGTATTGCAAAGTGGCGCTGGTAAGGTTGCAGAATTTTTTGGTCAGGCTTCAGCTAGTGTTTTGTCTGTATTGTCTACGGGTAATATAGGTATTGGTACAACTACTCCTGGAACTATACTTTCTATAGGTAATACTGGTAACAATACTATAAATATATCAAATACATCTACATCTACATTTGGCACAGGAATTGATTTGAGAAGTGGTTGTTTTTCAATAAATGGTAATTGTATATCAGGAGGTTCATCTGTAACTGGCGGTACAGCAGGAATGCTTACATCATGGACAAGTAGTAATACTATGACAGCTACAAGTGCTCCAACAGCTGCATTCTATGTGGCAACATCAACTACTGCATCTGTATTACCTTATGCTTCAACTACTGCTCTTACGGTTTCAGGAAATTCATATTTCCCTGGATCTGGTATTTGGAATTCAAGTGGATTTGTGGGTATTGGTACTACATCACCTTATGCAGCTCTATCAGTTGCTGGGGCAACTGGAGTTGTTGCAAATATATTTACAGCTACATCAACAACAGCTACATCTACATTCTCAGGAGGACTTATTGCTGGTGGTACAACTGGATTGTATGTATTGCAAAATGGGAATGTGGGTATGGGCACGACAACTTTCTCACAAAAACTATCTATACAAGGAAATGCATTAATGTCTGGTGATTTGTCTCTTGCAAATATAACTGCGACAGGAACAATCACAGTAGCAGGTAATGTAACTGGTATGGCTACAAATTCTATAGTAGGTAAATCAGGAACATTTGGTTTACAATTTGGTGGTTCAGCATATTCATTTAAGGGATCTACTGGAGATGTGGTTACATTTGCTCAAACAGCTCCAGTCGGTTCATTACAACTTACTTCTACTGGTAATTTTGGAATCGGTACAACATCACCCTTTGCTAAACTTTCCATACATGCAAATAATGGTGAGACTAATACAAATTTATTTACAATAGGAAGCTCTACTGCCTCAGCAACCTCTACTCTATTTACTGTATTAAATAATGGAAATGTGGGAATTGGTACTAATAATCCTCAGACACCTATTTCATTTGGTACTAATGTAGGATATAAGTTTGGTCTTTATGACGATGGTTCAAGTAATATTTTTGGAATTGGTATTCAGTCAAACCTATTCCAATTTATCTCTGGTAGTACCAATGCTGGCGATATCACGTTTGGTTATGGTTCCTCTGGTTCATTAAATAGAAATGTAACTTTTAAGGGCACTGGAAATGTCGGTATCGGTACAACATCACCATATGCAGCTCTATCAGTTGCTGGGGCAACTGGAGTTGTTGCAAATATATTTACAGCTACATCAACAACAGCTACATCTACATTCTCAGGAGGACTTATTGCTGGTGGTACAACTGGATTGTATGCAT
>CAYTNX010000054.1:0-4020 GCA_964439365.1 uncultured Candidatus Saccharibacteria bacterium
TCTTTCTTCTACTTCTTTGTATTCTTTCAATATATCAATACTATTTCCAGCACCAGAATCTTCTATTCTTATTTTTATTTTTTCTATAGATTTTTGTCTTTCATATTGTTTTGATCTATCTTCTTCATTTAAAATCAAATCTTTATAATCAACTGCTTCACGGCCGACTATAGAATAAGCTTCTTGCATTTCCCTTTTAAAAGATTCTTCTTCTATAAAAAGCTTATCTTCTCTGGTTTTTATACCATTCAATTGACCTCTGATTTCATTTTGTCTAGCAATTATTCTAAATACATTCTTTTCTGCATCACGATTTGAATCTTTTTCTTTTTCTATCTTTTGTCTCAATTCATTGTATTCAAGATTTTTTATTTTTTCATTATTTTCCAATTCTTTAAATGCCTTTTCCAATTCATCCTTTTTACTTTTCAAAATAGAAAGCTCTTTTTCTGTTTCTAGAATAATTGAAGAATCATTTTTCTCCTTATGAGAAGAAATAAAACCAAAAAGCACCTTTTTTATTTCTTCTATAGTGTTTAAAACATCTATCTTTTTTGCTATTTCTTCTACATCTTTCAAATAAACTGTTTTAAATTCATCTCTACTTTGCTTTTCTTTTTCTTTTGAAATTATTCTTTGTCCTGAATATATTTCACCATCAATTCTACCCAATTCTCTCATCAAAGAATCTTTTTCTATACGAATTTTGTATAAAGCACTTTCTATTGCTATAAGTTCATTGCTTTTGGCATCTCGATTTTTTGATTGCTCCAATATCTTTCTAGCTTCTGCTATTTCTGTATCGAGACTTGATAATTCTCTACTTAATGGATCTTTTTCAATAGAAATTCTATTCTTTTCTAATTTTAAATATGATTCTTCTCTTTTAAAATATTCTTTATACAATTTTCTAAGCTCATCTCTAAGCTCTTGAACTTTATTTACTTTTTCTACTTGTTTTTGTAAAAATTTCAAATGAGGAGCAATCTCTCTTCTAAGAGATTCTACAGATTTCATATTTTCTTCTGTCTTATCGAGTTTCCTTTCGCTTTCTAATTTTTTGTATTGATATATTTTGAGACCCAAAGCATCCTCTATCATTTCTCTTCTTTCTTTGATATTTGCGTTAAGTATTCTATCGGCTTCGCCCTGAGAGATTATATGATGTCCAGAAGCACCTATATGAGCATGAGCTAGTAATTCTACAATATCCTTGAGACGCACAGAAGAACCATTTATAAAATATTCATTTGTATTGTCTCTATGAACAACTCTTTCTATTGTGACTTCATCAAAATCTATATTTAATACTCTTTTTTTATTATCAAAAACTACTTTTACTGAAGCTCTATTTGTTCTAGCACCATCTCCTCCTCCATTAAAAATAAGATCTTCTCCGCGCTTTCCTCTCATGGATTTTATGGATTGCTCGCCCAATACAAAGCGAAATGCTTCGGCTACATTTGATTTGCCTGATCCATTTGGACCGACTATTGAAGAAATTGGAGATGTAAAATTTAAACTTGCTTTTTTTGCAAAAGATTTAAAACCAGAAATCTCTAGGGATTTGAGATACATAAATATTATTTTATCATAAAAGATAAAGCCATGTACAAAACAAATACAGAGCTTACCAACCCTTTATTTCCAATGCTTTTTCAGCGGCTTTTTGTTCTGCTTCTTGTTTTGACAAACCAGAGCCCAATGCTATTTGAACATCACCAAGAAATACACCTAGAGTAAACTCTTTATTATGATCTGGACCATTTTCTTTTAGGGTTTTATAAGAAGGAGTCAAACCAGTCATTTCCTGAGCCTTTTCTTGAAAACGACTTTTTGCATCTAACCACAATTTTTTCTCTACTATTTCATCTATATCTATAACTTCTAAAAGTTGAGAAGAAATAAAATTTGCAGCAGCATCATAACCGCCGTCCAAATATATAGCTCCTATAATAGCCTCTCTAGTATCGGCATGGATAATAGATCTTGCTCTTCCTGTATCTTTTGATTCTCCTTTTGATAAAAGAAGATATTCATCTACCCCTATATGTAAAGCAACTTTTGAAAGACTATGAGTATTTACCAAAGCAGAACGATAAGAGGTCAAATCACCTTCATTTTTATTTGGAAATTTTCTAAAAAGAAAACTTGTAACAACCAATTCAAGTACAGCATCACCCAAAAACTCCAATCTTTCATTATGCTCCAAACCAACCGATTTGTTTTCATTCAAATAAGAACGATGAGTACAAGCTCTTTTCAAAAGATTTATATCTTTAAAATCAACTTTTATTTTTTCTGCAAATTTTTTGAAATCCGGCATTTTTGTATTTTAAACTTATTTTATCTGACTAAGAATTGATACGGCCTTTGTAACGATTGGAACTATATCATTGTAAAAATTTAACTCAAGTATATCTGAAAGTCTAAACCACTTTCCATCATCCAAACCAGGCTTTTCAGCCAATTTTATTTCATCAAATTTTGATTCAGCCAAAAAATAATGTACTTGTTTTCTAATCTTTCCTTTTTCTGGATCACTCGCTATATATTCATTATTTCCCAAATCCTCTTTTATTTCTATATTCAATCCCATTTCTTCTTTTACTTTCAAAACTGTGCCCTGTTTTATATCTCCTTCAGGAATTTTACCTTTTGATAAAGTCCAATGGCCAAAGATATCATGAACAAAAGCCAAATATATATCTCCATCGTGTTTTGCATAAACTACAGCCCCTCCGAGATTTTGTATTGGCATTTCCTCATAAGGTATATCTTCGATTTTTTTCTTTTTCTTGGGAACAGAATCCTTTCCTGGTTCTCCAAGTTCTTTGTATACAGAACCCATAACTCCATTCACAAACTTTCCGCTATTTTCACCACCAAAACTCTTTGCTAGTTCTATAGCTTCATTTATAGCAACTTTTGCTGGAACTTCATTTCTATCTGCAAAAAGTAATTCATACAAACCTATTCTCAAAATATTTCTATCTATAATGGATATTTTGTCCAAAGGCCAGTCTGGAGCGGCTTTTTCTATTATTTTGTCTATATCTTCTCTCTTGGCTAGAATACTTGTTATCAATTCTTGTATAAAAGAAAAATCACCCATTCCAGGAGCAAACTCCTTTGCAACACGGGTGATTATTTCTTGAATAGTCTCATCATGACGGTCCCTAAAATCCCACTCAAAGAGTGATTGTAGTACTACTGATCGTGATAGATGTCTATTTGCCATAATTTTTTGAAGAGCGAAACTTTTACTTTACCAAATTTACTTTGCTGTTGCTTTTTGTTTTTTCTCTGCTTTCTTTGCTACTAATGCTGTCATATCTACTATCTTTTTTCCCTTATAACTTCCGCATTTTTCACACATTACATGTCTTACATGCATAGATCCGCAATTCTGGCATTTTGAAAGTCGCACGTCATCCAAAGCGTGATGTGAACGTCTATTGTCGCGATGCGACCTGTTTGCTCTCATTCGGTTTACCATAGTGGCTATATACTAACCTATATATTGATTTTTTGCAATATTAAATGCCAAAGTGGGAAATATCTAATTCAATTTTAAAAAACTCCTTCTATGTAATGATACGGGACCGTATTTGGCTATAGATTCATAGTGTTTTTTTGTACCATATCCTTTATTTATATCGAATCCATATTTATCATAAATTTTACTCCAATATCTCATCTTTCTATCTCTTAAAACCTTTGCACATATAGAAGCCAGAGCAATAATCATCTCTTTTTCATCTCCTTTTATAATAGTTTCTTGATATTTATATTCTATTGGAGCCTTCAAACCACCATCCAATAAAACCTTAGATTCTTCTGGTTTTTTATTTATCTTTTTTAGAGAAATATTTAATGCATTTTTTATGGCAAATGAAAGGCCCTTTTTATCTATAACTTTTTCACTTTGAAATACAACAGCAAAATCTATTAAACCTTTTTTCTTTATTTCAAGTATTTTTTCAAACCATTTTTCCCTTTTTTCTTCAGAAAGTTGTT
>CAYTNX010000055.1:0-3930 GCA_964439365.1 uncultured Candidatus Saccharibacteria bacterium
CTTGAGTATTACACACAAAAATACAATATCAAGAAGGTTCCTGCCAGGAAGAAGGAAATGCCCAATCTTGGCAAATTCAAGACATATGATGAACTTGTAGATGCGGTAATTCAATTTTCAAATACAAAAGATCAAAATGGTGAGGAAATTCCATACTCTGTATTTGCAGAGACTTATGGAGTCGAGCCTAGAATTGTATACGGAATTGCCGCAAGGAAATGTGCGAGAAGGTACAACAAGTAAAAGTCTTAGCTCACAGCAATGTGAGCTTTAGGCAATTGAAAGGGAATGAAAATGACCAAAGTAATCAACGAGAATGCACACTGTTATCGCTGCAAGACGGACACTGTAATCGTGACTCTTAGTGATTGGTATGATATAAAAGATTCTGTATACCGCTGTGTAAGATACAATAAACAGATTTGCAGTTTGTGCAAGAGGGGCCATCACATAACAGATTACATTAAACAGAATGGTCAAATGAAATCTGGCTTTATGGAAACAATTGACAACTCATTCATGAGTGAAATAAGCGAGTGTTTGAGAGATGAATTCTGGGATAAATTTAAGAATGACATTATTCTTAAAAAGAATAGCAATTCAAGCGAATAAAGTCATCGGCCCACAGCAATGGGGGCCTTTGTCGTTCTGTTATTTTCATGCTATTGATTTTGATGAAAATCAAATCAAAACTAATTCTTAACAGAAACAATAACTTTATCACAGAGCACTTTATAAGTGGAGACTCATCGCCAGATGAAATCACAAAAAAAATAATCAAAATTCTTGATCTTAAATTTGATGAAGATGGATATTTGGTAAATATTAAAGACGAATATATGTCTTTGGTTACATATTCTGGCTTTGTGGTTGATGAATACATAAGAATGCTAAGAAAAATGGAAGGAATTGAGGGACTATATGAATCAATCATCTTTCATGATGAGAAAACTACTAAAATCTTTAGGCTTACTGATTTCATGGAAAAATCCAAGCTGGTACATTTTAGTATTGGTGAACTTTATACAGACCTAGAAATTGAATCATCTCTAAGAAAACATCTCAAAAGGAATAGAGGAAAAGAATGAGCAAAGTCACTCTCAGTCACGACTATGGAAATGATGTGCTTTATGTTAAGCGGCAAAATGCAAGAATAGTAATATCAGAGGAACGAGAAGAATTGGCTATTATTTTAGACTATGATCAAAATAAGCAGGTTGTTGGGCTTAGGGTTCTCTTTGCCTCTACATTAGCGATTGAGGAATGGAATAAGATTAAGAATGACATTCCATTTGATATGTTTGATATTGTTTCGGAGTGGATTGATAAAAGCGAGGGCCTTCAACATCCTTTGTATGTCGTGAAATAGGCGCGGATTTTTGCTAAAAAGTCATTCGGCATCAGCAATGGTGTCTTTTTTTGTTTCTTTTACGCTTGTGTGATAAAATCAAAAAATGCGTCTAGTTAGAAACCCAGATACTAAAGCAATAAGAAAAATAAATCGTAGAAAGATTGAAAAATCAGGTCTTGCTAGAATTGATAATGAAAATATTAAAGATTTTCATAGAAGAGTTGAGAATATGGCTTGGGATGGACCTGTTTTCAACAGGGCTACTCTTGACTTTATAAATGAATTGCAAATGCCTTTGCATGATCATATAATGATATGGTTAGCAAATGAATTTCAATTGGGAAATATAACTGAAGGGTCAGATATTGGAAATATTGTTGACTACATAAATGCTGAAAACCCACCACTAAAAAACAGAACATACAAAGATATAGAAGAAGAATCAAAGGACTGGCACGAAGTTTTTTCAAGAAACATGACCAATAAATCAAACTATTCAACAATGAATATTGTGACAGAAACGATAAATAAAAACTACTCCTGGGTTAACGTGCCAAAAGAAGATTGGTCTGAAGAAGGAAAGACTATGGGTCACTGTATTGGCGCATATGCAAAAATTCCAGGCAGATTATTTTTCTCGCTAAGAGACAAAAAAAATAATCCACATACAACAGTTGAGGTGTTGAATGGCTTGATAAAAGAGATAAGAGGAAAACAAAACAAAAATCCAATTAAGAAATACTCTGAAATGCTCATTGATTTATTCAGCTATCTAGTCAATGAAGGATTAGTTAAAGATATTTCACATCAAGCCATAGATACTGTTCTTCCAGAACACATTGTAGATATTTTTGAGTTATTTAAAAACAAAAGCAATATCAACATAAATATAAGAGAGCTTTACAACAAGCTAGATACAACAAGCGAAGATAACAAAAAAATTATCATCTCGCTATTTAATCTAGTTTATCATTATTGTTTAGAGAGTGGAATTTCTCAAATAGTTAAATTTGATGACTTACCTTATATGCAAAAATTACTTTGCGATATTTATACAAAGATGGTTGACTTTGGCATATCTGACAAGGATATTCAGACTTACTTTTCAAGCAAAGAAATTGAAACATATTCAGAATTAATAGAAAGTGGGTGCCTAGTTCCATCGTCAAATTCTGAAATAACACTTAAAAATATACCAAACATAAACAATTCACTTAACTCTAAGCTTTATTATGGAGTTTTTCTTAAAAAGCTAGAAAATTATAGAACAAAAGAAATGATTTTAAACAGGTGGGCAACACAACTAAAAAAGAGTGTAATTGCAACAAATAATACAACCAAATTAGATAATAAAATGGTTGATTTATTTTTTTATTCTGGCTATTGGAAAGACATAGGAAATTTGGTAGACGAAAAAAAGATATTAAAACTATACCAAAAATCTAATTATCCAATAGATATTCTTGGCGAAGATGAGGATATTTTTAACAGGCTGATTGAAGATAAGACTATATTTAGCAAAGTAATAATGCATTATCGTCCATTTTACGACAAGATAGCTTATACAGATATGCTTAAATTATTTCGTAATATTACGCCAAACAAAGTACTTTTTATTTTCACCAAACTACCATATTTAACTAAAGGGCTTAAAGAACATGAAAAAAATAATATATATGATATGCTTGCTATTGGAATTGCTGGAGATGAAAAAAACGAGATTGCTTTTTCAGTTAAGTATTTATTTACTGATGATAATTTTTTAATCAAAATGATATCAAATTTTTCTAGTCCAAAAGCACTTGGCATCTTGTTTTCAAGATATAAGGGAGATATTGAAGACAAGCGACTGTTTGAAAAAATTAACACAGACTATATAATATATGATTTTGTTGAATACGAGAGGCCATATTTGTTTTTTAAATTAAATAGATTCTTTGAAAGAAAAACAATGAACAACAAGTGGCTTTCCAGCGAACCTTATTCCAAAATATATCTTGGTTGGGAAAAATACAATAAAAATAAGGCGATGCTCATTAGAGATGAAAAATTTATGAATATTTTGAGTGAATTTTTGACAGACTTTCCTAAAGGGGGGCATTCATCAACACTAAAGGCAAAAACACAAATTAAAATAAATGAAATAGTAAAAAAGACTAACAGCATTATGACAATAATCGGATATTTCTCACACATAAATAGCATGAATATTGAAAATATGTTAATGGCTAATCATGGAGAAAATCAAATAAAGAACGAGCTTCTTATATACAAAAACATACTAAAAGATAAGTATAAATTTATGGATAGATTCTAAAAATTGGATCAATAAACATAAATAAACATAAGCACAAAATGCTATCTAAACACATGGAAAAAGAAAACGAAATTGGTTTCCTTGAAGAAAAAAGTAAGACAATAAATAAAATAACACAAAAGCTAGAAGAAAGGTTTTCGTTAGATAAGTACGGTACTTACGTTATATATAATTTCAAAATGGGCAATGACAATTTTGTTATGAAGATAAAACTTGCATCAAATTCTTTTCTCTTTTATGTAGAATGCAAAGAGATATCTTT
>CAYTNX010000056.1:0-3844 GCA_964439365.1 uncultured Candidatus Saccharibacteria bacterium
AGAACAGTTGTCCTCGGTACATGATCATTGTTTCCGATTTCAGAATGCAGGGTGGCAAAAGACCCGTCGGGCAGGGAAGGATCATCCAGTGATCCAATCACCCTGACCATACGTGTGTTTTTTGTCTTGTAAGATTCTGAGACGCTGATAGTTCTGGGGTGAAGTGATCTATAGATATTTCCCAATATCTCGTTGAATTTCATTCTACCTCCTTTCTTTTCAAAATATAACACACATTTGACAAAAAGAAAACCATCAAGTATTTAGCTTGATGGCTGTTTGATGTCCGAAGATATTTCTCGGAAATTATTCAGAACCTTCTTCGGGAAAGTCCAGAACGAGTGTGCCCCATAACAGATCTGCAAAGGGGAGCACGACATTGAGGTTTTTATGCATCATTTTGTGATGAATGCGATGATGCATGTTTAGGAATTTGAATGCCTGAGAATTCTCAAACCATCTATCGCTTGGTAAATGCATGCACCAATGCAAATATTCGTATGTTGCATAGTACAAGGCAATCACAATCATTGAGACTATCCAAAGCCATCCGATTTCCACGAGCAATCCGAGTAGGTATACGGGCACTGTGGATATTGTGACAAGAACTATTCCATTCCACCATGCCATGGGTATGGTGTGTTTATCATCATCATTGTGAAGGTGATAGCTTGTGTCGGATTTGAAAATCTGATGATGGGTTTTTGCATGGGCATTGAAGGGGTATTTGAAACCCAAGAATGGCCTATGCATGATGTATTTGTGTAATGCCCATTCAAGCTGTGAGGCATAGGCAACAGAAATAATCACCCAGCAAAAGATTTCGACAATCTGAAATATTTGTAGAATTGTCATTTGACCTTTTTGTAGAATGTTCTATGTGAATCTTGTTTAATTATATATTTAAAGAAAGTAATTCACAAAATTATTTAAATTATTTTTTTACTTAGAATTTTATAAAAAATATTAATAAATATTATTTGGCATTTTTATACAGTAAAACCGCCATATATGCGCATATTATTAAGAGATATTGACATTTTTATATATTTAATATATTGTTATGTTTAATAATATATGTATAGAAAACAATTTAGTGGAAATCGTCCTAAGGGTAGATTCTCAAATCATAAACGTAGTCACAATAGAGGCGCTATTAGTCAAAATATTGAACACTCTCGTTTTATAAATAAAGCAGTAATAACAGAAGAAGTTGAACATTTTGTTCCAGAACACTCTTTTGCTGATTTTATTATTGAAGAAAGTCTTAAAAATGGAATAATTAAAAAAGGATATATAAATCCTACTCCAATTCAAGACAAATCAATTCCTCATATTCTAAAAGGACAAGATATAGTAGGTATAGCAAATACTGGTACAGGAAAAACCGCAGCTTTTCTAATACCTCTTATAGATAAAGTATTGAAAAATAGAAAAAATAAAGTATTGATAGTTGTTCCTACTAGAGAATTGGCTATTCAAATACAAGAAGAATTGAAAGGATTTACTCAGGGTATGAAGATATTTTCTGTATGTTGTGTTGGAGGTGCTTATATAGGTAAGCAACTTTCTGAATTGCGTTATGTAAATGAATTCATAATCGGTACTCCTGGTAGATTGAAAGATTTGATAGAAAGAAAAGCAATAAATTTGAAACAATTTACTACTATAGTATTGGATGAAGCTGATAGAATGCTTGATATGGGTTTTGTAAATGATATGAGATATCTTATGGCCGGAATGCCAAAACCAAGACATACTCTTTTCTTCTCAGCTACTTTATCTCCAGAAATAGAAAGACTTATAGGAGAATTTTTGCATGAACCGGTTAGAATTTCTGTAAAGACTAGAGATACATCTAAAAATGTCGAACAAGATATAGTGAGAGTTTCTAGAGGATTAAATAAAATTGATGTTCTAAGAGAATTATTGAGTAAGGAGGATTTTCAAAAGGTTTTGATTTTTGGTAGAACAAAGCATGGCGTAGAAAAATTGTCCAAAGCTCTTATTGAAAAAGGTTTTAAGGCAGAATCTATTCATGGAGACAAAAATCATAGTCAAAGACAAAGAGCTTTGAAAGGTTTCAAGGAGAATGTTGTAAAAATATTGGTAGCTACAGATGTCGCTGCTAGAGGATTGGATATACCTGATGTTAGTCATGTTATAAACTTTGATATTCCTTCTACTTATGATGATTATATTCATAGAATAGGCAGAACTGGTAGAGCAAATAAAAAGGGTAAAGCACTTACTTTTGTTGATTAATTTTTTTACTGATATAATTTGTTATTATAAACAAAGTACTCTTTTGGGTTTATTTTAATAAAATCTATAAAATCTTATGAAAAAAGAAAATGAAATAGCTGTTTTTGGTGGCGGTTGTTTTTGGTGTACTGAAGCTGTTTTCAAGATGTTGAGAGGAGTAATATCTGTAGAGCCAGGATATTCTGGTGGTAATGTAGAAAATCCTACTTATGAGCAGATTTGTTCTGGTAATACAGGTCATGCAGAGGTTATAAAAATCGAATTTAATCCTTCTCAAATAGAATACAAAACCTTACTCGCAGTATTTTTTGGTTCTCATGATCCAACAACCTTGAATAGACAAGGAAATGATGTGGGCACTCAATATCGTTCTGTTATTTTTTATAGCACTACAGATCAAAGATATATAGCAGAAGAATTTATAAAGGAAATAAACTCTTCAAGTACAGAAGGAAAACCTATAGTTACAGAAATTGTTCCTTTCGATAAATTTTATCCAGCTGAAGATTATCATAAGAATTATTATGAAAACAATAAAAATGCCGCTTATTGTCAGTTAGTTATAAATCCAAAATTAGAAAAAGTTCAAAAGCAATTCTCTATTTTATTAAATGAAAATTATAAAAATAAATAATTATGGACAAATTTGATAATGAATCATTGAAGAATAAGCTAAGTGAAGAGCAATACAAAGTTCTTAGAGAAAAAGGTACAGAAGCTCCATTTTCTGGAAAATATGTACACGAAGATAGAGATGGTACATATTCCTGTGTCGTTTGTGGAAATAAACTTTTTTCATCTGATTCAAAATTTGATTCTGGCACAGGGTGGCCTAGTTTTGATGAAGCTTTACCTAATTCTATAAAACAAATAGAAGATAATTCTCATGGAATGAATCGTATAGAGATAGTTTGTGCAAAATGCAATTCTCATTTGGGCCATGTATTTGATGATGGTCCCACAAAGACAGGAAAAAGATATTGTTTGAATTCTGTATGTTTGGATCTTGAAGAGAAAAAGTAATTTTTCATAATTGGATTATATTTTATGATATAATCTTTTCATGAATTCATTTAATTTACCTAAGGCTATAGCTTTTGATTTGGATGGAACATTGGCCCCTAGTAAAAATCATATACAAAGTGATATGGTTTCTATTTTGTGTAAATTATTATCTTATTTCCCTGTAGCTGTAGTCTCTGGAGCATCAAAAGAACAATTCGATAAACAATTTCTCAATGAATTTCCTGTTTCTGAATCATTTCTAAGTAATTTATTTCTCTTTCCTCAAAATGGTGCTCAGTTAATGATATATAAAGATGGAAAATGGATTATTGAATATGAAGAAAAGCTAAATAATGAGGAAGTCGCTGAAATTTCATCAGTATTAAAAAAAGTTATATTAAATTTTCAATTATCTGAAAGTCTTGGTTATGGAGATATTATAGAAAATAGAGGCTCACAAATTACTTTTTCAGCTTTGGGTCAGCATGCACCTTTGGATTTGAAGGAAAAATGGGATCCTAAAAGAGAAAAAAGATTGGAGATGGTCAAATTTATAAATACTCAAATATCCGAT
>CAYTNX010000057.1:0-3775 GCA_964439365.1 uncultured Candidatus Saccharibacteria bacterium
ATTTTCATAACCTTGTCTAAAATAATCAAAACCGCATTCACCTATTCCTATTACCTTTTTATGCTGAGCCAATTCTTTGTATTTATCAAAATCAAATTGCTCACAAGGAATTTCTACAGGATGCAAACCTATAATAGCCCATATATTTTCATTCTCATTAGCAATTTTTATAGCAGCTTGAGAAGTTTTATAATTTGTACCCACAACAATCATCCCTACTTCGTCTTTTTTTGCCCTATCTATTACGTCTTTTCTATCTAAATCAAATACATCAAAATTTAAATGACAATGAATATCTATATATTTCATAAATTATTTTCTCATGAACAAAGGTTCGGTCAATTTACCAGCTTTTATTGAAGAAATAATCTTCTCTGAAGATGCAGGCATTATAGGAGACAAAGCTTTTGCAATATAATACAAAGAAGAAAGTAGAAAAGAAATTTGTTCTTTACCTTTTTCCAAATCTACTTTTATGGTTTTGAATGGCTGATTTTCTTGAATAAATTTGTCCAAATCCTGAATTCTTTGCCATATTTGATCACATACTTTATTTATTTCATATTTAGAATACAAATTTTCTAATTCATTATAATCAAAATCTTTTGCCAAATCTGTATTCAAAACAATACCATTTGTCTCTACCATTTTCATAACTCTACTCACTAGATTTCCAAGACCATTTGCAAGATGAGCATTGTAAGCTTCTTTAAATTTCTCAAGAGTGAATGGACTATCCTCAAATGGATGCACTTCTCTCAACACATAATATCTCAAAGCATCTGTTCCGTATTCTTTTACAATATCAACTGGATTTATAACATTACCAAGAGATTTGCTCATTTTTATACCACCATCCCCTGTCACAAAACCATTTATTACAATCTGTCTTGAATTCTGTAATCCTACAGACATAAGCATTGCTTGCCACATAGCGGATTGCTGTCTTAGATTGTCTTTACCACAATACTGAACAACATTTTCAGATTTTATCCAAAATTTATCAAATTTTTCTTTATCATCTGGCCAACCTATTGAAGATATATAATTTACAAGCGCGTCAAACCAAACATACATAACATGAGATGAATCATCTGGAACTTCTATACCCCAAGGCATTTTTGACTTTAATCTAGAAATACTAAAATCCTGTAAACCATTTTTTACAAAAGATTTTATTTCATTGTATCTAAAAGAAGGAACAACAAAATCCTGATTCTTTTCATAAAATTCTAATAGAGATTTTTGAAAATCAGAGAATTTGAAAAAATAATTTTCTTCGTCTATTTCTTCTATATTCATCAACATGTGTATTGGGCATTTACCATCTACCCATTCACTTTCTGTTTTTTCCAATTCACAACCTATACAATATTTTATTTTATAATTCTTTTTATAAATATATCCATTTTCTTTACACTTTTTCCAAAAAGATTGTGCTGATTTTATATGATGTTCATCTGTAGTTCTTATAAAATTTACATTTGATGAAATACCCAGTAAAGGCATCAATTCTTTGAATTTGATAGACAATTCATCTACATATTTTTTTGCTTCAATACCCAAAGCAATAGCATTTCTATAAATCTTCACGCCATGTTCATCTGTTCCTGTATTAAAAAAGACTTCATAACCTTGTATGGTTTTTTGTCTTGCAATAACATCAGCTCGTATCACTTCCATAGCAAAACCAACATGCGGTTCTGCATTAACATAAGGAAGTGTGGTTGTTATGTAATAATTTTTACTCATGATGTTTTTGTGACTTTTTTATCTTTTTCTATATCTCTAACATATTCCATAACCGCTGAAGCTATTGGCACCGCTAGAATAGCTCCGAGAAATCCAGCCAATTTTGCACCTATAACAAGAGCAAGTATAACTAAAATTGGAGAAATGCCAACTATCTTTCTAACCACCAATGGATACAATAAATGATTTTCAAATTGATGAATAATGATATAAAGACCCATAACCAATAATCCCCCCGTAGCACCATTATCAACCAAAGCTATGAGTATAGCTGGTATAGCTGATAATATAGGCCCAAAAACAGGTATAAGCTCAAATACAGCCGCTATAGAAGCCAAGAGCAATGCATGTCTAATACCCAAAATCATTAATCCCAAATAAACAAGCACACCCACAATAATTCCAAGTAATAATTGACCCTGCATCCAATATCCAATTTTTCTTTGTGATCTCTTCCACAAATCCACAACATAATCATGATATTTTAATGGAGAAATTATTTTCAAAAAATTCTCTACTCCATCTTCTTGTACTGACAAATAAAAAGAAAGAACAATCATCAATACAAAACTCAAAGCTCCACCGAAAATAATACTAGCTGTTTTGAAAGCTCCCTCTCCTGTTCCTGAAACTATAGATTTTGAAGCTTCGACAAATTGTTTTATGGATATACTTTTGTCGGGAAGTGAATTTGCAAAACCAGATGAAAATATTCCTGAATTACTTATAGGATCCCATATATCACCTATGTTTATATTGTCTGGAATATTATTCAAATAAACAATAGCTTCATTGAGTAATGAGGGAAGGAAAAATAAAAAGAATAAAATTAAAAGTAGTATCAAAATAATATAAATAATCATTACCGCCAAAACTCTTTTTATATTTTTCTTTTTTGCCCACAAAGTAAGAGGTTCCAAAGATGAAGCAATAACGATAGAAGCCAAAATAACCAATACTATATCTTTTATATAAAACAAACCCCAAACAAGAATAACCATAAGTACTGTACGAATAACAGTGCCCGAGCTTATATTTACACTTATATTTCTACCATCATTCATTATCTATGAGTATAACACTAGGATTGTTTTTGAAAAGTAAGAAATGAAGAAAAATGAGATTGATCTTTGTAAGGACCGATTATTGCCAAATTTAAATTTTTATCAATAAAAATAGCCTTTGCAATATCTTTTATATCTTTTATTGTAACTTTCTGAATTTTATTTATTTCTTCTTCTGGTGATTCTATACTACCCTTCAATACCTTACTTATACCAAAATATTCTGCTCTAGAATCAGATGTTTCTAATCCGAGCATAAAAGAACCGGAAATATAATCTTTTACTTTTTTCAATTCTTCTTCAGAAATATCTTCATAAATTATTTTATTACATTCAGAAATAATGGCTTTTATAACTTCATCAATTCTTTTTGTATCTATGCCTGTAGAAATAGTAAATAGACCATGATCTGTATAGGAATCCTGACTAGCACTTACATAATACCCAACCCCCATTTCATCTCTCAGTTTTTGAAACAATCTAGAACTCATACCCTTACCCAAAAGAGTTGCCAATACGTTTAGAACTGGTTCATACTTGCTATTTGCTTCAAAAGATCTAACCCCCAAAACAATATGTGCCTGATCTGTTTCTTTATATTTTAAAATTATTTTAGGACCATTCTGTTCATCAATAACTTTTTTACTATTTATTTTCTTGGATTTATTTATTTTTGAGAAAATTTTCTCAAGTTTTTCTATTATATCTTTTTCCTCAAAAGAACCTGAAACTACAACGGTAGTAGCTCCTGCCACATAATGCTTATTTATATATTCAACAAAATTATCTCCATTGAAACTTTTAATATTTTCTTCAGTTCCAGCAATATTCCATCCAGCGGGCTGATCTCCATAAACCAAACTTAAAAATAGATCTTGAACATGACGATTTGGCATATCCTGATACATTCTTATTTCTTCTATTATTACCCCTTTTTCTTTTTCTATTTCTCTTGAATC
>CAYTNX010000058.1:0-2189 GCA_964439365.1 uncultured Candidatus Saccharibacteria bacterium
CATCACTAATAATATTATCCTTAAGTAAAAAATCTATATCATTATTATTTTTTATATAACCCAATATATTTAATATTCTCAAAACAGTTATATACTCTACACAATCAGCTTTATCATTTTCTATTTTGGTTTTTACAAAATTTTCTACAATATCAAATAATTTATCGTTTTTCTCTTCTCCTTGAACAAGTCTTTTTAAAAGTTTAAATATCTTAATGTGTAAAATATTGTGATTTTTGTCATTTTTAATTTCATGAGCTCCAGTTATACGCCATATATCCTTCCCCCTCACAATAGATACATTTATAAAAGAATAATCTTGAATATGATATCTCAATTTTGATTGCAAAAGTCTAATACCCTGAGCTGTAGCGCCTATCATTCCAAAATCTCTAGTAAAAAGCAGTAAAAATTTACCTGATTCACCATAAGGCGCACTATGTATCACAAAGGCGGGAGTTGTATATATATGATGCATATAAATATATTTACATTTTAAACAAAATAGTGATTATATAGATAGTTGACAATAAAGATATAAGTAGTATTATTTATGTAGTTACTTGGTTGACTATTTTGCTCAGGGACATCTCCCCCACACAGAGAGATTAGCTGAACATCTTAGAACACCAAGCTTGTTCTCTTCCCCCGTTCGTAGCGAGATGATGAGACGAGACAAACGGAGCATAAGATGGGAGCAGGTTCCACTGGGTCCACGAGTCCTCCCCTCCTTGGAAATCCCCAAAAACAGGCCCACCCATCAAGCGCGTCAGACTTTCGAGTCTGACGCGCTCTTCTCTTTTTCCCCCAACAAAAACCCAAAAACAACACAAGTAGAAATTACTTTTCTATATCCAATTTTATAGAATAATCAGAAATACTTATACTATTTGTTTCCAAACCTCTAAAGACAATATCCTTTAATGCGGTCAGATTTTTTATATAATTTTTATTCTTCAAAATCAAATCTGTAAAATCTTTACTAGTCTCTACAATCAAAGCCACCTTATCATGAATAGTTAATCCTTTTTCTTTTCTCAAATCTTGTATAGATCTTATCAATTCTCTTACTATACCCTCTTCCTTCAATTCATTTGTGATATTTGTATCAAGAAGAACATCATCATTTAACTTTTCAATAACAATAACATTCTTTACATTTACCTCATCTTTTATCAATTCCAAATATTCAGATGACAATGGCTTCTTTATACTCAATTTTGATAAAGGCTGACGTACATTTATTTTTGATTTCATTCTAGCCTCTAATCCCAAAGAAGCTATTTTTCTAGTCTCTATCATTGAATCTAAAATATTTTTGTCTATTTTCTTTGCTTCCGGCCAAGATTCCAAATGAACACTTTCTTTCATATTTACATCATTGCCCTTTAATCTTTGATAAATATCTTCAGCAATAAAAGGCATGAATGGAGAAAGTATTTTTGTAAAATCTATAAGAATATTTCTGATTGTAGACAAAGCCATCAATCTATCCATTTTCTTTTTTTCATCCTCATCAATCTTAAATCTATCTCTAGATCTTCTAAGATACCAAGTAGACAAATCATCAATAAAATCAGCAAAAGGTCTAGAAGCTCTGTCTATTTCATATTTTTCAAGATTTTCTGTCACTTCTTTTATCAATTCTGAAAGTTTATTGATTATCCAAATATCTAGAATATTTGTACTTACAATATTTATATTTTGTATACTATCTTTATCATCACCAGAATACATTTCATAGAATGAAACGACATTATTGAGACGTCCTATATTCTTTTTTACAATTTCATCCACCCCTTTTTCTGAAAAACAAAAATCTTGAGCACGTACTATAGCTGATGACATTAGATAATATCTCAAGGCATCTGCTCCATATTTATTTACAATAAGCATTATTTCTGGATAATTCTTTTTTGATTTGGACATTTTTTGACCATCTTCTGCAAGAACCAAACCATTAACAACAACCCTCTTATAAGGAGATTTTCCAAAAAGAGCCACACCCAAAACAATCATGGAGTAAAACCATCCTCTGGTTTGATCCAAACCTTCAGCAATAAAATCTGCTGGATAGCCTTTTGTTTTACCTAAGATTTTTGTAAATGGACCTGGCTTTGGATTGAAATCACATTTATTAAAAGGATAATGAGCTTCACCAAAAGGCATAGCCCCAGATTCAAACCAAC
>CAYTNX010000058.1:2199-3746 GCA_964439365.1 uncultured Candidatus Saccharibacteria bacterium
GGAATTCTCTTCAATTTATTACCCTTTTCTGATACAAATTCTATATCATCTATAAAAGGTCTGTGTAAATCCAATTCATATTCAGAATTGTGTGGCAAAGGATTAAAATCTAATTTTGAAGGTTTTGCGTTTTGATTAAAATGATCAACCCTACCCCTCATCTCTATAGATTCTTCTCTATTCAATCCCCTAGCAACTGTTTTCAAAAGAAATAGCGGGGTATCATGAGAAATAATAAGAATATTTTTTCCAGTATATTTTCTCTCCAAATCATATATAAAATCACCCATTCTCTTCTTTATATCCGCATAATTTTCTCCACCCTCTGGAGCATTTGTAAAACGATCAGCATGATCAAAATTGTTTATAAAATCACCAAAAGGACGACCGTTCCATACGCCCGCATTCAATTCTCTTATTCTAGAATCTACTATTATATTTTTTGAATCTATTCCTATTATCTTTGAAATGATTTCCGCAGTTTCTTTTGTGCGCACAAAAGGAGAAACAAAAATCATATCGATCTTTTTGTCTTTGAGCCATTTACCAGCATCTTCTACTTGTTTTTTACCTGTCTCCGTCAAATAATGCGGATTGTTTTCCAGAGAACTAACAATCATGTCTGTATTGTTTTGAGCTTCACCATGACGACATACATAATATATATTCTTTGAATGACTATACTTTCTCAAATCATCTACAGATGAAAGAACTTTTATTTCATTTGTATTTTCTTCTCTCCATACTGGAAGTGGTGCACCCCAAAATCTAGATCTTGAAATAGCCCAGTCTCTGGCACCGAGTAGCCAATTACCAAATCTACCCTCGCCTATTTCATCGGGTGTCCATTTAACTTTTTTATTTTCCTTTACTAGTTTGTCTCTGAGAGCAGTAACCTTTACAAACCAAGATGAAGAAGCATAGTTTAACAAAGGAGTATCACATCTCCAGCAATGTGGGTATGAGTGAATCAGTTTTTCTTTTGCGAAAAGAAAATTCTTATGTGCCAAATATTTTATTATTTCTATATCTGCTTTTTGATGTGGATCTTTTTCTTCAGCCGTATCTTTTGCTTTTACATCTTGATCTGCAAAATCTACAATTTCTTTTTTGAATTTACCATTTGTACTTACATGCTGAATAAAAGGCAAATTGTATTTTAAAGAAAGATCATAATCATCAGCTCCAAAAGCCGGCGCTATATGCACTATACCAGTTCCATCTTCTGTGGTTACAAAGTCAGCTCCATAAACTTTCCATCCATTTTCACGATTTTTTAATTTTTCATCATTTACATAATATGCAAATACAGGCTCATATGATTTGCCAATCAATTCTTTGCCCTTCATTTCTTTGACTATGGTGTATTGATCGTCTTTAAAAACTTTTTGTAATCTATCTTTTGCCAAAATAAATCCTATCAATTCTCCATCGCCATTCTCTTTCTTTTCTATATGAACATAATCTAATTCAGGATTTACAGCCAAAGCCACATTTCCAGGCAAAGTCCAAGGAGTAGTAGTCCAAGCCAAAAAATAGACTTTACT
>CAYTNX010000059.1:0-3705 GCA_964439365.1 uncultured Candidatus Saccharibacteria bacterium
ACTAGAGCCTGAAGCGAGGGCAATGTTTCAGATGAGGACAGGCAAAAGAATAATGACTGTCGGATTCGCAGAGAGTGATGAAAACGAACACATAGGATACTCACCAGATGGACTTGTAGAAGACGAGCAAGGTACATACGAAACTGAAGACGTAGAAATAAAATGTCCTCAGACTAAAAACTATGTAAAGGCTTGGCTAACAAATAAAATACCAGAGGAGTACTATGCACAAGTAATACAAGGGTTCATAGTGAATCCAAAACTTAATAAAAGGTACTTTGTACTATACTTCCCAGAGATACCATCACATCCAATGCATGTAATGGAAATAAGGAGAAGCGATGTAGAGCTTGATATAAAAGCATACAAACATCAACAACTCCTATTCTTGGCAGAGATAGACAAAGCATTAAAAACACTAATTAATATATAAAAATATGGCAACATTCAAAGAGCTTGTAGACCAAGCAAACAAATCAGAATTTAAGAGAACAGAGGGCGGGTTCTTCAAATTTATAGACGGTAATGCAAATGTATTTAGAATACTAACATCACCAGAAATAATGTATGAGGACTTTGACGAGGGTATAGTTTATAAAGGGTGTGGCTTTCAAGGTACACCAGTAGGCCTAGCTTATGTACTAGATAGGGCGGATAATCAAATAAAGCTAGCCAAATTAAAATGGGGGCTTATCAAAGACCTATCAACTTGGGAAGATTCAGGAGACTACAACCTAGACGGTGCATACCCAATGAAGAATGACATAAGAGCTACAAAGACAGGTAACGGCAAGCAGACAAAATACGTGTACAACCTAATACCTAAAGAATCAGAAGTTCCAGCAGACTGGTTAGCTAAAGAAATGGAGGGTAAAAAGGCTTGTAGCGAATTAATAGAGAGATGGCAAGAAAAGGCAAAAGAGGGTAATGGAGATGATGAGTATGATATAACAAAAGAAGATATACCATTCGCACCACCTGAAATGCCAGAGTACGACATAAATCAACCTCACTAGTTATAAAATAAGAAATCCCGCAAAAGCGGGGTTTCTTATTCTTATACATTGTCATGGAGTACATAGCAAACCATGATAAGCACCGTATAAGCTTGCCTATACTAACGTCTTAAAAGAAATAAGTCAAATGATATAGTTATCCACTGTTTTAGTCTCTTGATACATTGCAAAAAGAGCGAAAGGGGGTTATAATATAAATGTACTAGAAATAGTATATTAAAAAATATGGAAGGAGAATTTGACAACGCAAAAGTAGATGATCTACTACCAGCTATACGCACAATGTTAGCTGACCAGAAAAAGGATATAGAAGTTAAAGACGAATATTCCGAAAATGGTAAAAGAATTATTAGGCGGTTGAATAAAGGATTGTTCATTAAAGGTATAACTGGCGCAGGTAAAACTCACACGCTGTATTCAATAAACTCAGTACTAAAGAATTGGGGAAACTCAACTGGAGTGCTGAATTGGGTAAAGCTACTGTGGGAGGTACGAGAAGACAATTATAAAAGAGCAAACCAAATTATTAAGGATGTATGTTCTAACGACTTTATATTAATTGATGATATAGGGACAGAGCAACCAAGCGAAAGAAATGTCGAGACTTTATATTATATAATCGACGAAGCGTACATCAAAAAAAGAACTATCTTCATGACTACAAATTTAACAGATGACCAGTTCATCCAAAAATATGGTAACCGATTCCTGTCGAGAATTGGCCAAATGTGTATGGTAATACAAATGCCAGATGAAGATAAAAGAATTAATAAATAAACATGGCAACTACCAAAAGAATGTTTAGTAACGATATAGTAGGGTCAGATGCATTCATAGAAATGCCTCAGACATCCCAAAATCTATATTTTCACTTAGGTATGAGGTGCGACGATGACGGCTTCGTAAATCCAAATGTGACCATGAGAATGATCGGAGCTAACAAAAATGATATGGATGTGTTGATAGGTAAACGCTTCCTCCTAGCATTCGCTAACGGGGTGGTAGTCATCAAACATCACAGGATAAATAACAAATGGGATAGCCGAGATTGTAGGCGAACACTGTACACTGAAGAGCTAAAACAGTTATTCATTAAAGAGAATAACAGTTATACTTTCGATACAGAACAAGGTATAGCATTAGAGGAGAAATATCAAGTAAATACAGGGTTATCTCTTCCCGACGGGAAACCGACGGGTGTCCGCCGACAGAATAGAATAGAAGAGAATAGAATAGAAAAGAATAATAGTAATAAGATCACTAAAAAAGACAAACTAAATTCTTCATCCTATGAAGAGAAGTTCGAATCATTCTGGAAAATATATCCTCGTAAAACAGGTAAAGGAAATGCATATGATACTTGGTCTCTCCTAGAGGAGACAATCAAAGATAAATGCTTGGCCTCGATTCAAAATCAAGTAGAAAATAATCACTTCTACTACGACTGGGTAAATAACGGGGCGGGCGGTCAAAATCCACCACACCCAGTAACTTGGCTTAACCAGAAGAGATGGGATGATGCGGTAACCAAAAAGGAGGTCAAAGGTGGAAGTAAAAATGTACTCATCGATGACCACTCACAAAAATTAGTAGATAACATGAAAAGCAAAACAATAAATCTTAATTAAAATATGTTAGAACAAAAATCTCACCGATACTTCATAGCACCAAAATATAGGATAGGAGATGTTGTGATAATAAAGGTAATAAAAACGCCAGTTGAAGCAGGAAAAACGTTAGAGCAAGGGGTAGTAATATCAGCTTGGATCAATGAGGATTACACCGATGCCGATACATTCCTAAACGAATGGGTATACAAAATCAAGGTAGTCCAAGAGGAAATTGTTAAAATAGAAAAATCAATACTATTCAAAATATATGAAAACCAGCGATAAAATTATAGAAAATAAACCATACTTTCTCACAGAAGATGAATCATACCAGTACTGTGACGACACCAAAAGGCTCGCCAATGGCCTAAAAACAGGCTTCATGATGCTTGCGGAGCGACTTCACAGGATTAGCAAGCAAAAGCTATATAAACCTGTCTATGACCATTTTTACGAGTATTGCAACGAAATAGACATGCGAGAGGACACAGCCTCAAGGCTTGTGAGCATCTATGAGAAGTTTATTCTACAATACCAACTACCAATCGAAGAGATTAAAGAAATTGACTACACAAAACTATACCTCATAAAAAAGGTATCAGAGACAAAGGAAACTGCTGAACATTGGGTAGAGGAAGCTAAAGTATTAACATACAGAGACTTGAAAAAAAGAATTGCTGAAGTTACAACAGGGGTGGATCAGATGACATGTGATCATGGTAATACATATCTAGTGAGGTGCTGTAGAGACTGTGGTGAGACTTGGGAAGAGTTTGGAGCTGAAACTGTGACAGTACATAAAGATGCGATAAAAAATGTATTGCTGGAAGTTAGAGATGAAATGGAAAAACAAAGTGTAGATCCTAAAATGATGAGTGGATTTATAGCAGTCGAAAAATTATTAGTAAGTAAATTAAGTTTATAAAATTATGAAAAAAGAAAAACCTGTTGGGTATAAATCTCCACAATGTAAATACTGTGGAAGAAAAGAAGAATTAAGATTTGGTGGATGTTTTGATTGTGCTGATATAGAAGCAATGTTTATAGATAGAGAAGATATAGAGGGAAATAATTATGAA
>CAYTNX010000060.1:0-3691 GCA_964439365.1 uncultured Candidatus Saccharibacteria bacterium
GACAAAATGTAAACAAAAGAGAAACTGCTGTGCGTATAGTACACAAACCAACAGGTCTTTCTGTGCATGTTACATCTGAGAGATCTCAAGCTCAAAACAAAGAGAAGGCTTTGGATATATTGAAAGGTAAATTATTTAAACAAATGGAAGATGAAAGAATTGCTAAAGAAAAGGGAATGTATATAAGCAAAACAACTTCTATTGAATGGGGAAATCAAATACGCTCTTATGTATTTCATCCTTATAAAATGGTAAAAGATCATAGAACATCTCAGGTAGAAAAGGTATTGGAGGGCGATCTTGATGAATTCTTGAATGCAGAGAAGGATTTATAATTTATTTAAACAAAATATATTTTCTAAAAAGCTATATTATTTTATATAAAAACAACTGTAGAACGATATGAGAATATGTTATAATAATCTTTATGATTTATTTTGATAAAGTTTCAAAAATCTATCCAGATCAGAGTATCGCTTTAGATCAGGTGAGTTTTGGTGTGGAGCCAAATGAATTTATTACAATAGTAGGTCATTCTGGAGCAGGAAAAACAACTCTCATGAAAATGCTTATTGCAGAAGATAGACCTACAGATGGAGCCGTATTCTTTGAATCAGCAAATATTCACAAGCTTAATAAGGGTCAAATGAATAAATTGAGAAGAAGAATAGGAATGGTTTTTCAAGATTTTCGTCTTATTCCAAACAAAACAGCTTATGAAAATATAGCTTTTGCCATGGAGGCTGCTGGAAGAACAGATTCAGAAATATCATCAGATGTTCCTCATGTTTTGGAGTTGGTTGATTTGGGTGAAAAAGTTTGGAATTTCCCACATCAGCTTTCTGGCGGTGAAAAACAAAGAGTAGCCATTGCCCGTGCCATAGTTACACAACCAGATATAATCATCGCTGATGAACCCACAGGAAATCTAGACCCGATAAATACTTTTGAAATAATAAAAATATTACAAAAAATACACAAACTTGGAACTACAGTATTGCTCACCACTCACAATAAAGGCGTAGTAGACGAAGTTGGGGGAAGAGTTATTACTATGGAAAAGGGTAAAATAGTAAGGGACGATAAAGGAGGCAAATACATTTTATAAAATTATATTTAAAATATGTTATTTACACATTTAAAAAGAATAATAAGAACAGGTTTTATAAATTTTTGGAGAAATGGTTTTCTCTCTTTTTCTGCAATTATAGTCATAACTCTTTCTCTTTCGGTTTTCGGAGCTTTGATTTTTGGTTCTGCTTTTGGTAGGGCTTTGCTCAAAGAAGTAAAAAATAAAGTAGATATAAACGTCTATTTTACACTTGATGCTCAAGAAACCGATATTGTATCCCTAAAGAAAACAATAGAAAATCTTCCAGAGGTTGATAAGGTTGAATATATTTCAAGGGATCAAGCTTTGTCAGATTTTAAAGATAAATGGAAAGACAATACTCTTATATTACAAGGTTTAGATGAAATAGGCGACAATCCATTTCCAGCTGTTTTAAATATAAAAGCCAAAGAACCTTCTCAATACGCCGGTATAGCAAGATTTTTGGAAAGCAAAAATAATTCTTCTTCAAAAGATGGTGTAAGTATTTTAGAAAAAGTAAATTATAATCAAAACAAATTAATCATTGATAGACTCGGACGTATAATACCAGCCATTGAAAAGGTTGGATCCGTTATATCAATAATTCTTATTTTAGTAGCACTTATAATTACATTTAATACTATTAGATTGATTATCTTTACTTCAAAAGATGAAATTTCTGTAATGAAATTGGTTGGTGCTTCAAATATTTATATTAGAGGACCTTTTGTGGTTTCTGGAATAATGTACGGTATATTTTCAGGTATTCTAACCTTGGGTCTTTTGGGTACTTTTGCATATTATAGTGATGCTATTATATTAAAATTTGCTGGAATTCAGGGTGCAAATGATTTTGATTCATTGATAAATGTATTTTCAACATACTTTATTCAAAACATTACTCAAATATCATTAATCATTCTAATATCAGGAATTATACTCGGTGGCATCTCTAGTTATCTTGCTGTAAAAAGATATTTGAAGGTTTAATCTATCTATTTTTTATTGTATTTTACTCTCGATTTTTCTTTTCCCACTTGTGCTTTTGATTGCTTTGCAAAAATTTAATATTTGATACAATGAAATTTATGAAATCCAGAAATCATAAATACATTTTTGTTGTAGGTGGTGTTATGTCAGGAGTGGGAAAGGGTATAGCCACATCTTCAATCGGCACATTATTACAAGCAAAAGGTTTTGATGTAAATCTAGCAAAGGTAGACCCTTATTTAAATGTCGACGCAGGCACAATGAACCCCACCGAACACGGTGAGGTTTTTGTTTTGAATTCAGGTTTGGAAACTGATCAAGATATGGGAAATTATGAGAGATTTTTGAATAGAGATTTGATACATGAGGATTATATAACTTCTGGTATGGTTTATAAACATGTTATAGATAAAGAAAGAAATCTTGGTTATGGTGGCAAATGTGTCGAAGCAGTTCCTCATATAAGAGATGAAATTGTAAGAAGATTTGAGAATGCAGCAAAATTGAATAAATCAGAAATATCCATAATTGAAATTGGAGGTACCGTCGGAGATTATCAAAATATTATGTTTATAGAAGCTGCAAGAGTTCTAAAAATAAAACATCCAGACGATGTGATATTTATAATGGTAAGTTATTTACCTATACCATCAAAAATTGGTGAAATGAAATCAAGACCAACACAGAATGCTATACGTCAGCTGGCAGGATATGGAGTTCATACAGATATTATTATTGCTAGATCTGAAGTTCCTGTAGATGAAAAGAGAAAAGAGAAAATCGGTATTTCTTGTAATGTTCCAGAAGAAAATGTTATCTCTGCACCAGATATAGATAGTGTATATGATGTTCCTATGAATTTTGAAAGAGATAAACTTGGAGATATTATTTTAAAATCTTTAAAACTTAAAAAAAGAAAGGGTAAGGGTTTGGCTGCTTGGAAAAAGTTTGCAGATTCAATAAAAAATTCAACAAAAGAAGTAAATATAGCTATAGTTGGTAAATATTTTAATACAGGGGATTTTGTTTTGACTGATGCATATTTGTCTGTTTTGGAAGCTATAAAATATTCAGCTTGTGCAAATGGTGTTAAGGCAAAAATTCATACAATAAACGCTAGGGATTTTGAAATCAATAAACCAGACTATTCTTCATTAAAAAATTTTGATGGAATTATTGTTCCTGGGGGTTTTGGCGAGACTGGTATAGAAGGCAAATTGAATGTTATTAGATATGCTAGAGAAAATAAAATTCCATATTTTGGTCTTTGTTATGGTATGCAACTTATGACTATAGAATATGCTAGAAATGTTTTGGGATTAAAGGATGCTCATACTTCAGAAATAAATCCTAAGGCTCAGCATATAATCATAGATATAATGCCAGATCAAAAGAAAAAACTTTTAGAAAAAGATTATGGTGGAAGTATGAGACTTGGAAAATATGAGGCTCATTTGAAAAAGGGAACTATAGCTCGTGAAGCTTATGGCAAAGAAATCATTTTTGAAAGACATAGACATAGATATGAAGTAAATCCAAAATACGTAGCAGATTTAGAAAAAGCAGGATTGGTTTTTTCTGGTGTATCACCAGATCATGAGCTTTGTG
>CAYTNX010000061.1:0-3680 GCA_964439365.1 uncultured Candidatus Saccharibacteria bacterium
TCAGTATAATGGCATTTAATTGGACAGGATAATATGAAAAAAAATAAAAAAATTATATTTTTTATATTACCGATTTTTATTTCACTTAGTCCTTTTACTGTTTTTGCATTAAATTATCCAAATATATATACCGAAACAGATAATAAAAATATTGAAGTAAATGATGAATTTATTGTGCAGGCTTATTTGAATACTGAAAATAATTTGGTAAATGCTATAGAGGGAAGTATTGTTTTCCCTAAAGATTCTTTAAAATTGAAAGAAATAAGAGACAATAATTCTTTTGTAAATTTATGGATTGAAAGGCCAAATCTCGATAAAGACGGAAATATTGTTTTTTCAGGTATTATTCCTGGAGGAGTTAAGGATAAAAAGATTTTCTTGTTTTCTATGGTTTTTATAGCTCAAAAAAATTCAAATATAAAGATACAAACAGATAAAATAAGATTTATTCAAAATGATAAAAATAATACTGAATTAAAATCACAAAATACATCTCTTATTATAAAAATTGATAAGAATACAAGCGATGAAATAGTGCATATAAAAGATCCGGAAGACAATTATCCTCCAGAAGATTTTAAACCTATTATAGGTAGAAGTTCTGATATTTTTGATAACAAATATTTTTTGGTATTTGATACTCAAGATAAAGGTGTAGGAATATATCATTATGAGGTAAGGGAAGGTTATTGGGGTAAATATACACAAGCAAAAAGTCCATTTTTATTGAAATATCAAGAATTGGATCATGGTATATATGTTAAGGCTGTTGATAAAAAACAAAATGAAAGAGTCGTTTATTTGAATTCTCAGAATGCTCCTTGGTATATAAAGTATATTATTTTTGTTATAATTCTATTGACTTGTTATATATTTTTTAAAAAATAATGAATAGGATTTATTTGTTTTTTATAGCATCTATATTTTTTGTTTTTTCGCCTATTTATGCAAAGGCTGCAAATTTGACTATAAGTCCTATCGGAGGAAATTATGAGGTTGGGGAAAGAGTTGTTTTTAATGTAAATGTTTCTACAAATCAACAATTAAATGCGGTATCGGGTAGTGTAATCATTCCTGCAGAATATTTTACTCTAGAATCTGTAGCAAAGAACAATTCCATTTTAAATTTTTGGGTGACAGAGCCAAGTTTCTCAAGAACTTCTGGAATAGCAAGTTTTGAGGGGGTTGCTTTGGGTGGTTTCAAAGGTAGTTCTGGTACAGTAATAACAATAATTGCAAAAGCAATAAAAGCCGGTTCAGGCAATATAAATTTTCAATCAGGACAAGTTCTAGCCAATGACGGTGAGGGTACAGATATAACTGGTTCAAAAATCGGTGCAACATTTTCTATAATAGAATCAACACAAAAGAAAAAGGCTGTAGTTGAAGAAAAACCTGTAGAAGAGAAAGCTCCAGAAAAGGTTCCAGAGAAAGTTACAAATAGTGTAATTGTTTTAAAGCCAGCTGAAATAGTCTATGGTGAAAAATACGGTGATCCAGCAATAATCGGTCATTCTGATTATTCTAAATCTCAAGTATTATTAACATTTACTTCTCAAGATGGTGTAAAAATATTTATTACAGGTATTACGGATTCCGATGGAAGCTTTACTTTGTTAGTGCCTCATTCTCTAAAGAGGGGTGATTATAGTGTATTTGCAATAATTGTAAAAGATGACGGTACTCATACGGGTAATTCAAATGAATTGACAATCAAAGTTGGCAGTATTTTTTCAGATCTAGGTTTTGAGGTGATTTCTTTCATGGTCTTACTAATTATTGCAATAATTTATTTAATCGCTAGAACGCTACATCATTTTAAAAGAAGTAGAAAATTACGTTCTGTTATAAAAAAAGAAGTACATGAGGCGCAAAGTGTCTTGCACAAATCATTCAATATTTTGAGAGATGATTTGATTGATGATATACAAAAAAAGAATCAATTAGACTCAAAAGCAAAGATAAATGAATTCAAGAAAGATATTGATGATGCTGAAGAAGCAATAGAAAAAGAAATAAAAGATATAGAATTGCCATGAAATTTTACATAAAAAAATATGTATATTTTTCAATATGTTTACTGTTTTTGATAATATTTGTAAATTTCAAAATATCCAAAGCTGAAGTAATACATGTTGATGCAAATAGTCTATTACCTAAAGTAGATGTATCTTTTTCTCCTAGAACAGGTAGCTTTGTTGAGGGTTCAACTTTTGAGGTTCCAATAATAATAAATACAAAAAATTCAAATATAAATGGTGTAGAAATAAAATTGAATTATGATAAAGATAGGCTTTCAATAGTAAAACCATCAAGTGGCAAATCTATTATCGGTATATGGGTAGAGCCTCCAAAATATGACAATACAAAGGGGGTTGCTAGTTATGTGGGTGTTATACCTGAAGGGATTACAACTATGTCAGGTCTTGTGGGCACAATTACATTCAAAGCAATTCGTACAGGTAATGCGATTATTAGTATTGGATCAGATTCTAAGATTTTGTTGAATGATGGATTGGGAACAGAAGCTATATCAAATTGGGGAAGAGCAGAATATACTATTCTTACTAAGGCTCCAGAAGGTGTTCGAATTTTCTCTGAAACACATCCAGTTCAGGATGATTGGTATAACAATAACAACCCCGTACTTTCTTGGGAAAGAGATCCGGGGGTTGATGGATTTAGTTATGTTTTGGACAATAAGTTCTCTACTATTCCTGATAATAATATAAATATAAATGATACAAGCAAATCATTTGAAAATTTGAAAGATGGACTTTGGTATTTTCATATAAAAGCTCATAAGAATGGTGCATGGGGAAATGCAGGACATTTTCTTATCAAAATAGACAAAACACCTCCAGCCGGTTTTAAACCAGAAGTAGATTATCTTATGGCTGCAGCAGTTTTGACTCAGAGAACACTTATTTCATTTTTTACTACTGACAATTTGTCTGGTATAGATCATTATGAAGTCGGAGTTATAGACAAAAATCAGCCATTAACAGAATCTCCTGTATTTATTCAATCAGAAAGTCCATTTCAAGTACCTATAAAAAATGGTTCTAATCTAGAGGTTATAGTCAGAGCTATAGATAAAGCCGGAAATATAAAAGATGAGTCTATTGCTGTTAAACAGAATTTTAGTCTTTTGAGTTTTGTAAAAGATAATCTCATTTATATATTATTGTTCATAATATTAATTATTTATATAGCTAATAGATATTTTAATAAGAAATTTAAAATTGTTATTAAGAATGAAATAGATACAAAGGATTCTGGTCCAAAAAATACTGAAAATAAGCCAGAAAATAAGGTTTCAAACGATCAGAGTGTATTTAGGAATATAAATACAGATTTGCACTAATAAGTACTTGACTTTATTCTATAGCCAAGTAGAATGGTATCCACGCCTTATGTAAGGCGGTTTTCTGAGAATTTCCTGAAGAATTTTGACAATTTAGTTATTTAAGTTATGCATTAGAACGTATTTAAATTCAAGTGAAATTGAATATGTGCAAATCTAATGTCTATTTACAATGATTCCAAGTTAATTTATTCACATTAACATGAGTGTGGATCAAACTATAGCATCTAAAACAAGTTCAAAATAAATACAAATAATTTTAGAAATTTAATTACTGTTTTATATTTTGTTCCGTTCATTTTAGTTAAGA
>CAYTNX010000062.1:0-3565 GCA_964439365.1 uncultured Candidatus Saccharibacteria bacterium
GTAGCGTCATCGATTTTCTCGAATATCTTTCTAACCTGCGCCACCACGCGACCCAATTTTAAAATAAGCGAGATGTAGAGATTGTATTATTTTCTTATTCCTGAAAATAGATGGCTATTTTTTATTTATGTTATTATTATTGCAATGCAGCAAGAAGAAAATAATCATATAAAAAATCTAGATCATCACTTTTCTTTAAGTGCTAGAAAACTCATTTTCCTTTCAATAATTTTAATTGTTACTTTATCTTTAAATTCTCTCCGTAAAATACCTGAGAAAAAAGAACTTGTTTATGGTCCAGATTCATATCACGAAATCTCAAGAGGAAATACAGAGAAGAGACAAGTCATTTTTACATTTGATGGTGGTAGCGGAAATAGTTCAACAGAAGATATATTGAAAGCCTTAGAAAAACATCATATCAAAGGAACATTTTTCTTGACTGGTAAATTTGTTGAAAAAAATCCTGAACTTGTAAAGAAGATAAAAGAAGGAGGTCATGAAATATTTAGTCATACCTATGATCATCCTCATCTTACAGAAATTTCTGATGCCAATATTATTAAAGAATTTGAGGATATGGATAAAGTTCTCTTTGAAACAGTTGGAATACATTCAAAACCATATTTTAGACCACCATATGGAGATAGAGATGAAAGAGTTTTGAGAGTTGCAGCTCAACAAGGATATAGATCTGTATTCTGGACAATAGACGCCAGAGATTGGATGGAGGAGGATGGTGAAAGCGACTTTAGTGTTGCTGATAGAATTATGCTAAATCTCAAACCGGGAACAATATACTTGATGCATTTGGGGGATAGTATAACAGGCAAAATTTTGGATAAAGTTTTTTCTGAAATAGAGAAGTTAAATTATAGAATAGTTTCTCTTACTGAAGGCATACAAAATTAGCATTTTAAAAATTTATTATGAAAAGAAGAAATAAAAATCAAAAAGCATTATTACATGATTTTTTGATGATAGCTTTCGGTATTGCCATTGCTGTTTTTCTTGTAAAAACAGGATTATTGGATTTTATTATAAATTTGGTTAGAGATTATTATATTTTGGCTAGTTTTATATCTGGTATATTTTTTACTTCAGCTTTCACCTTGGCTCCAGCTTCAGTTTCTATAGCTCATATAGCACAGACATCTCCTTTGTCTGGGGTTGTGTTTTGGGCAGCTTTGGGTGCTGTGTGTGGAGATTTGATTTTGTTTTTCTTTATAAGAGATAGATTTGCTGATGATTTGATAAATTCTATGAGACCTTCTACTGTTAAGCATTTCTTTCATTCTTTGCATTTTGGATTTTTAAAATGGTTATCTCCGCTTATCGGCGCGCTTATAATAGCTTCACCTTTGCCTGATGAATTTGGTATTGCCTTGCTTGGTGTATCAAAGATTAGAACTATGGTGCTCATTCCAGTATCTTTTCTTATGAATATGCTAGGAATTTATATCTTGATTGCATTCTCTCATTTGTTATAATCATTAAATTATGAATACAAAAAGAATAATTATCTGGGCTTCTTTTATTATAGTTGTAGGATTGATCGTCTGGGGGATGATAGCGGCTGCCAAAAAGGCTTCAAAAGAGGAATCTTCTATACCATTACCAAATCAAATAGTTTCAACTGACTGGGTAAGAGGCAATGCTTCTTCTACCTTAACTCTAGTAGAATATAGTGATTTTCAATGTCCAGCTTGTGCGGCTTATTTTCCAATAGTTGAAAGAATTTTTGCTGAAAGTAGTACTTCAATCAGATTTGTTTATAGACATTTTCCTTTATCTCAACATGCAAATGCAATACCAGCTTCACAAGCTGCTGAAGCTGCGGGCAGACAAGGAAAGTTTTGGGAAATGTACAATATGATATTTAGTACTCATGATAATTGGGAAAATTCTACCGATGTAAAAACTGTATTCAAAGGTTATGCAGAGAAATTGAGTTTGAATATGGAAAAATATTTGAGTGATTTAGATTTGAAGGAAATACAGGATAAAATCAATTCAGATATAAAGGGAGGTTTGAAGGTGGGAATAAATTCAACTCCAACATTCTATTTGAATGGTAATAAAATAAAGAATCCAGGAAGTTATGAGGAATTTAAAAAAATAATCGATGATGCTAATCAAACAAAACTTAAATATTAGTAATATAAAGAATTGGGTAACGATAACTTTTCTCATCACTGCTCTCGTTGGTTTTTCTGATGCGGTTTATCTTACTGTTCAACATTTTTTAAACAAAATTCCTCCTTGTACAATAGGTGGCTGCGAAACTGTGCTTACTAGTAAATACGCACAGATTTTCGGTATACCTGTATCTTTGATGGGGACTTTGTATTATCTCGCTATTATTGTTCTTATAATAATTTTCTTAGACACCAAAAAGGAGATTTTTCTGAGAATTCCTGTTTTACTTTCTTTCCTGGGTCTTATTGCTTCTATATACTTTTCTTATTTACAATTGTTTGTTATAAATGCTTTTTGTCCTTATTGCGCCGTATCAGCTTTAACCTCTCTAACCATATTTATTCTATCTGTGCATATTCTGAGAAAATAGTTTCATGTTATAATATATTTCGTATCATTCTATGAAAAAAACTTTTTCCTATTACCTTAAAAACAAAAGAAATTTGTATTATATATTGCCAGTATTGGTAATAATAATTTTAATAATCATTTTCTCTAGAAATTCTGGAAGCTCTATAGAAACAGCATATTCTGAAATTGGTAATATAAAAGAAAGCATAACTGTAACTGGTACAGTAAAAGCCTTTAAGCAAGCAGAATTGGGATTTGAAAAAGGCGGAGTCGTTCAAAAAATAAATTTTAATGTAGGAGATAGAGTAAAGGCAGGGGATACTATTATTTCTTTGGATTCATCAGATTCAAATGCTTTATTACAAGGAGCTGTAGCAAATCTATCAGCAGAACAAGCAAAATTGGCAGAACTTGAAAAAGGTTTGAGACCAGAAGAATTGAGCGTTGAAACATCAAAAGTTAAAAGTGCTCAAACAAATTATGATGATGCAAGAATCGGCATCATAAATGCTCTTCATGATTCATATGTAAAAGCAGAGAGTTCTGTATTCAATTATGCCGATACTTTTTTTGTAAATCCTCAATCTCCAGCTCCGAGAATTTCAGTTAGAACAGAAAATTATGATCAATCAAATGCTGTAAATGAAGCTAGACTAAAGACTGGTGAACAATTTAGATTTTGGAAAGCTAGTTTGGATTCTTTGACTGTATCATCAGATCCAAAAGCATATTTAGATAAAGTACATCTATATCTAATCACAGCAAAGAGTTTTATGAGTTTATTGTCTACAATAGTTTCAAATCTTACCCCAGGTAATTCTGGTTTAAGTCAAACCCAAATAGATTCTTACAATTCAACAATGAATACAGGATTATCTACTTTCAATAATGCTGTAGGTTCAATAACTTCAGCTGAAGCTACTTATAAAAGTGCATTATCTGAACTTACCTTAGCAAATAATCAATACGATTTGAAAAAGGCAGGATCTTCATCTGAAGAGCTACAAGCACAAAG
>CAYTNX010000063.1:0-3532 GCA_964439365.1 uncultured Candidatus Saccharibacteria bacterium
TTGGAAATAAATTTGATAGGTACAATAAATTTTACAGAATCAATTATTTCTGAAATAAATAAAGGCGGACATATTTTGAATATTTCTTCACAAGCAGGTTCTTTGTCTGATACAAATGCAAATACAAATTCACATTTTCCAAATCATTATCCGGCTTATAAGATTTCAAAATGCGCTTTGAATATGTATACAAGGACTCTTTCAATGGTTTTAAGTAGTGAAAATAAAGAAATAAAAGTATCCTCAATACATCCAGGATGGACTAAGACAGATATGGGTGGGGAAGAAGCACCTATGCTACCAGAAGATTCAGCAAATTATATATTTAATACAGCAACAGATATTTCTATAGAATCTGGGCAATTCTGGTTTAGAGGGGAAAAAATTGATTGGTAAAAAAGAAAATGTGCAATCAAAAAACCACCTAAGGTGGTTTTTTGATATTTTGCAAAAACTCAAAGAGAGTTTTTATTGAGTTTTTACTAAAATAATTATTTTACTGCATCCTTCAAAGCTTTTGCAGCTCGGAATTTTGGAACCTTCATAGCTGGAACTTTTATTGCTTCTCCAGTTCGAGGGTTTCTAGCTTCACGTGCAGCACGCTGTTTTACTGAGAAAATACCAAGACCTGCAATAGATACTTCATCTCCTTTTTTTAGAGAGTTGATGATTGAGTTTAATACTGCTTCTACTGCTTGTTCTGCCTGGACCTTTGTTCCTCCAAGCACTGCATGTACTGCATCTACAATTCCTGATTTGTTCATAGTTATTTTTAAATTAATAAACAATTACTAATAATTTTTCTAACCTCGATATAATTATATAATAAGCCATTTTTTCCGCAATGGGCAAAAAATTACAAAATTTTTATCGAGCAAAGTCAATTACTCGGGTTTCTCGTATTATTGTTATTTTAATTTCTCCTGGGTATTTTAGATCCTTCTCTATTTTGTTTGCTATATCTCTAGCCATATTCTTTGCTTCCAAATCATTTATCTTCTCTGGAGTCACAAAAATACGTATTTCACGTCCAGCTTGAAGGGCATATGACTTTTCTACTCCAGGGAAGGCATTTGCTATAGCTTCCAAATCCCCAAGTCTTTTTAGGTAATTTTCAATACTATCATGTCTAGCCCCAGGTCTAGCGCCAGAAATAGCGTCTGCTGTCTGAACAATTCTAGATTCTATTGTTTCATAAGGATATTCCTCATGATGGGCTTGCATTGCTTTGATAATATCTTCACTAGCACCAAATTTCTGCAGTATTCGTCCTCTACTTTCTACAGGTCTCCCTGATCCTTCGCGGCCCACAGCCTTTCCTATATCGTGAAGAAGGGCACCCGCCTTTGCTACAGCCACATTTGCCCCTATTTCTTCTGCTATCATACCGGCTATATGAGCCATTTCTATAGAGTGTTGCAATACATTTTGGCCATAACTTGTTCTAAAATGTAATCTACCAAGTATTAGCAATATTCTTTGATCCAAGCCGATAACTCCGCATTCATATGCAGCTTGTTCTCCTTTTTCCTTTATTATCTTGTTTATACTTGATTGAGCTTGTTCTACGACTTTTTCTATTTTTGCTGGCTGTATACGGCCGTCTTTTATCAATTCTTCTAATGCTACTTTGGCAACATGTCTTCTTATTGGATCAAATGAAGATATGATTATTGTTCCTGGAGTATCGTCCACAATAACTTCAACTCCAGTCATTCTTTCAAAAGCCTTTATATTTCTTCCTTCTTTTCCTATTATTTTACCTTTTATTTCATCATTCGGAATTGTTATTGATGTAGACATTACATCTGATGCTACGGAATTTGCTAGGCGCTGTATAGATGTAGCCAAAATTTCCTGAGCTTTTTTCTCAAGAACTTCTTCTCCGCTTTGTTCGAGTTTTTGTAATCTAAGTAAAATATCTTGCTCAGAATTCTTTTCTATTGTCTTTATTAGCTGTTGTTTTGCTTCTTCTAGAGACATTCCAGCCACTTTTTCTAGCGCTAGAGCCTTTTCTTGCTCCAATTTCTCAGCTTTTTCTCTTATATTCTTTATTTCTACTACTTTTTCCTTTATTATTTCTACTTCTTTATCTATATCTGCTTGTCTTTTGTCTAAAGTATCCTCTTTTTTGATTAATCTTGTCTCAACTTGTTGTATTTTGTCTTCTTTTTCCTTTATTTCTATTCTAGCTTCATCTATTATGCTTTTGGCTTTTGAATCGGCTTCTGTGGTAATTTTCTTCGCTTCTTCTTTTGCGGTGAGAAGCATCTCTTTTATTTCGAGCTCCATTGATCCCTTTTTACCAAGAGAGATAATGAGTCTTAGATAGTATCCTATGGCTATACCAGCAATACTAGCAATGCTCAAGAGTACCGCTACTTCTTTTAATGGCATGTTTCAAATATCCAATCCATCGTTTTCAACTGCAACTTTGTGTATTTAATTTTGTATGTAATATAGGGAACACGGTGGTTTTAAGGTTGTAAAAAGGCGAATTGGAAAAAATTAAATTTAATAACGCCTTCACTGTATCACTATTAGAGTATTTTGTCGATTATACCGTATTTCTTGGCTTCTTCTGCACTCATGAAGAAATTTCTATCCATATCCTTTTCAATTTTTGATAGTTGTTGTCCTGTAGCTTTTGCTAGCATTTTGTTTAGATTTTCTCTTGTTTTAACTATATGCTTTGCACTTATTTCAATATCTGATGCTTGTCCTTCTGCGCCTCCTAGTGGCTGATGTATCATTACTTCTGAATTTGGCAATGCAAATCTTTTGCCTTTTTTACCAGATGCAAGTATATGTGATCCCATTGAAGCCGCCATTCCTACACATACTGTAGAAACATCATTTTTGATATTGTTCATTGTGTCTATTATTGCCAATCCAGCTGTAACCATTCCTCCTGGAGAATTTATATAAAGCGTAATGTCTTTCTTTGAATCTTCTGCTTGTAGGAATAATAACTGAGCGATGACAATATTTGCTACATGATCATCTATTGGACCAGCAAGAAAAATAATATTCTCTTTCTTAGTATTTAATAGAGATTTTTTTATCTTCACCAACAGCTTCCGAATCTTTGGTGGTCAGTTCACTGGTTTTTGAAGTGGGCGCATTCGTTTTGGAAGCTGGATCTGGCTTTGCGGGTGTGTCGGTCGCAGTTCCCGCGCCGATCACTTCGGTGTCGTCAGATTTTGAGACGGGCTTTGACGAAAGGGCGGGTGCTGCAGAAGATTTAGATCCAGGAATATCGCCAAAGAGCAGTTTGATACTGTTTTCTTTGTACTCTAAACCTTTGATGGCGGTTTCGCGGTCAACCATTTTCATTTCGAGACTTTTTGTTGGGCTACGCACCATGACAATAGAGCCACGAGGCGTGACCCAACTAAAAAACTTGTCATCTTTAAAATCATTTAAAATTTTAAATGCTTCTACTCCGTCAACTTTATCAAGAGACTTGATATAAGCCGAGCCGTTTTCGACTGTGCCATCTTCTTCAGCGATGGCGGTGTAGGCGTAATCT
>CAYTNX010000064.1:0-2324 GCA_964439365.1 uncultured Candidatus Saccharibacteria bacterium
AATGCCGGTGTAGCTCAGTTGGTAGTAGCATCGAGCTTATACCTCGAGGGTCCCAGGTTCGAGTCCTGGCACGCGCACACTTAAATTTAGAAATATAAAATGTGTTCTAGTTATCGAAAATATAAATTTAAAGAAGAAAGAGTAGAAATTGATAACTCTAAAATTATTAATTCTTTATTAGAAGATCTTTCTAATGCTAACGATATATCGAATTATATTAAGGGGAAAAATGATCCAGAGAAGTATGATCACTTTAATGCTCTAAGAATAATTAATCCAATTTTAGAAATCGCTTCAAAAATAGAATTTGCAAATGAAAATAAGGACAGCATGATTTTTCTTTTGGAAAAATTAGGAATACCAGAACCAGAGATATTTTTTTATATGTTTAGACATGGATTGGCGCATGGACTCAGGCCGTTTAAGGTTCAGAATGATAAGGATTTAAAAAAAGATTGGGCAATTTCTTATTCTGGAAAGCATTTTAATGGGGAATACAGTATGGGTCCAAATGTGATCAAATTATATGAAGATTTAAAATCTTATTTGGAAAGTATTAATAATTCGGAAAAGATTAGGGGTGGCAAGACAAAAATTCAGATTGGGGTTATTATTTTTGAAAAAAAATTAAAATAGGGCCTTTTAAAAGTTTACTTTGTCTTTTGTTTATGTATACTGTTCATTGGAGGAAAAAATGTTCGATACTGCAAAAATCATCGAATCTTCAGGTTCTACGGAGGAGGGTAACAAACAAATGTCCTTGAAGTGGAATTCCAGGAGTGGAATGACACTTTTCGAACTTTTGGGCATTATTCAGGAAGGCTTCAAGGGCAAGCAACTGGAAGACCTTCTTATCTGGTTCGGTGCCGGTGAATTCCATATTTTCGAATTCCGGCATCTCGCGTTTGATTTTCCGTATCCTATTCGGTGTCGGCAGTTCGTTTGCCTCAATGATTTGCTGGAACTGTGCCGGAGGCATTTCCAAGGCAAGTCTTTTCAGCTCCTGAGCCTCGTATGTAGGAATGATAAGGTCTTTGTCGAGGCCGCTTAGCTTTTTTCAAAAAGCGCCACATGATTCATGCGGCGCTTTTCTATTCAAAATGTTTTATATTATTTAATCTACTTTTCAATAGATTTTTGATTTGCTGATTTTTTTCAAAATTTATATCTTCTTCTATCAATATTTTTGCTTCTGTTCTTGCTGCTTCAACCATTTTTATATTTTTTAATGCCTCCATCGCTATATCAGACACACCCCATTGTTTTCCTCCAGACAATTCTCCAGATCCTCTAAATTTCAAATCGTATTCTGCCAATTCAAATCCACTATTTGCTGTTTTTAAAGCATTCAATCTTTCAAAAGTTTTTTCTGATTTTGTATCTGTAAAAACATAACAATACGCTTGATTATTTGATCTTATTACTCTGCCACGAAGTTGATGTAATTGTGCCAAGCCAAATCTTTCCGCTCCTTCTATTATTATCACTGTTGCATTTTCTACATTGACACCGACTTCTACCACAGAAGTAGCGCATAATATATTTATTTTTCCATTTTTAAAATCCATCATGACTTTTTCTTTTTCACTAGGTTTCATTTTGCTATGTAAAATTCCTATTTCACAATCAGTAAATATTTTTTCTTTTAGTCTTTTTGCTTCTTCTTTAACTGATTTTGCATTTATAGCATCTTCTTTTGATGGATCTGGTTCATCTATGCGCGGACATATTATATATACTTGTCTTCCAGATTTTATTTCCAATTTTATTTTTTCATATACTTCATCTCTTTTATTTGGCAATACTATTTCTGTTATTATTGGTTTTCTACCATGTGGCATTTGATCCAAAAGTGTTAAATCCAAATCTCCATATATGGTCAATGCCAAAGTTCTCGGTATCGGTGTGGCAGTCATGGATAATAGATGGGGAACTGTAGGGGAATTGTGTTTTGGTTTTTCTATCAATTCAATCATTTCTTTTTGAACCAATTTTGCTCTTTGTTTTGTTCCGAAACGATGTTGCTCGTCTATTATTACATATGCAAGATTTTTAAATTTTACAGATTTTTGAATAAGTGAATGAGTTCCTATTAGTATTGGAATTTCTCCATTTGCCACCCATTTCAATAACTGCGTTCTCGAAATATCTGTCCATCCCTTAGGGTTCAATTTTGAAGGAAATTTTTTGCAACCACTACCAGTTATCAATCCTATTTGTATACCTAGAAAAGAAAAATATTTTATAAATGATTCAAAATGTTGAGATGCCAAAATTTCTGTAGGGCACATATAGGCTACTTGTAAATTGCCGTATTTTTGACC
>CAYTNX010000064.1:2334-3513 GCA_964439365.1 uncultured Candidatus Saccharibacteria bacterium
GTTTTGTGGTGACTATAGAATAGGCTGTGGTTGCAGCTACAGCTGTTTTGCCAGAGCCAACATCTCCTTCCAGAAGTCTGGACATGGCATGATTTTTCTTGAAATCATCTATTATTGTTTTTATTGAATTTACTTGAGCTTCAGTTGCTTCGAAAGGGAATCTTTTTATAAATTCATTCACATCTTTTTCATTTGTTTCTACGATAAAAGATGGATTTTTTTCATACTCTTTTCTTGCTATTTGTTTTTCTAATTGAATAAAAAAGACTTCTTCAAAAGCAAAACGTTTTCTAGCGGAAATGGCATCTTCTTCTTTTAATGGCGTATGTATCCATATCAATGCTGTTTTTAATATAGGTAAATTGTATTTATCCAAAATATTTTTTGGTATTGGATCTTCTATTTCATCGAGTAATCCACTTCTAAAAATATCCAGTATTTTGTGATAAAACCAATTTGATGTAATTCCTTTTGATTCTGGATAAACAGGGTAAAGGGTATGGGTTTTTCCGCCCTCTCCAAAAAGTGATTCTCCTACACCTATGGGTATTTTATTTACAATTTCTATTTTTGGATTTGAAAAATATAATTCACCTGTATTTTTTCTTTCTGATATTTTACCCTCTATTCTGACTAAAGAATTTTCAGCTGTCATTTTTGCCAGATATGGCTGATTGAACCATACGCAATGTATTTTTCCGCTTTCATCTTCTACCCAAGCATCAGCCATTGGTATTTTTGATTTAAAACCCTTGCTTGTTTTTAATTTACTTATCTTTCCAAATATCACAGCATTATCTCCTTTCTCTAAAGAGGATATATTTCTGGTCTCTGATGTATCTCCATATCTTGTTGGAAAATGATAAAGTAAATCCTTGATACTTTTTATACCGAGTTTATTTAAAGCTGTTTTTTGTGATTGAATTAGGCGGAAAACCTCTTGTATTTCTGAATAATATTGCATTTCCTCATTATACGATATAATGTAAAAATCATGGAGACGTGGTGGAGTGGTTTAACATACCTCTTTGCTAAAGAGGCAGACCCTTTAAAGGTCTCGAGGGTTCGAATCCCTCCGTCTCCGCAGTGAGTAAAATGCTTGCATTTTACGAACGGAGGAGACGAGCAAGTCGCAGACGCGACTTGCGTGAGGGATGAGAAAAGTCTGAGCATATCGCA
>CAYTNX010000065.1:0-3475 GCA_964439365.1 uncultured Candidatus Saccharibacteria bacterium
CGTTTAAAGGGAACGACAGTTTAGTAAACTGTTGATTTAAACCACTCATCCATCTCTCCAATATCAAACCTTTATACTATACGTAAATTATGATGTATTTGCAAAATTAGAGTATAATTGTTTTTATGAATAATTTTTTTGAAACATTAAAACCGAATTTTCAAGGAGACATAGACAATTCCGAAAAAACATTAAAAAAATACTCTAGAGATGCTAGCCTATTTGAAATTAGACCAAAAGTAGTAATGTTTCCAAAGAATTCAGATGATATAAAATACTTAGTTCAATGGGTCAATCAAAATAAACAAAATAATCCAAATCTATCAATAACAGCAAGATCTGCAGGAACTGATATGTCAGGAGGAGCTATTGGTAATTCTATAATCATAGACTTCACTAGATATATGAATGAAGTAAAGGAAGTAAAAGATGATTATGCGGTGGTTATGCCTGGATGTTTTTATAGAGATTTTGATAAAGAAACAAAAAAGATAAATCGCTTCATGCCGGCCTTTACTGCTTCAAGAGAAATCAATGCCGTTGGTGGAATGATAGGAAATAATAGTGGCGGAGAAAAATCAATCAAATATGGCAAAACTGAAAATTATATAAAATCATTGAAAGTTGTGCTTTCTGATGGTAATGAATATGAAATTAAGCCTCTTACAAAAATAGAAATAGAAAATAAAATAAATAATAAATTACTGGAGATAAATAAAAACTTCGAATCAGAACTTTATAGAAAAATAAACAATTTAATTTCAGAGAATTATGAAATAATAATGGGAGCAAAGCCAAATGTATCAAAAAACTCCGCTGGATATTATCTATGGAATGTTTATGATAAAAATACTGATACTTTTGATTTATGCAAATTAATAGTAGGTTCTCAAGGAACTCTAGGAATAGTTACAGAAATTACTTTCAAAATAGTACCCGTTGAACCATATTCAAATATCTTAGCTGTATTTATCCCCTCTTTAGAAAAAGTCAGTCAATTGGTAAATAGAATACTACCCTTCAGACCAGATAGCCTAGAAACATTTGATGATAAAAGTTTGATATTGGCCATAAAATTCTTTTTTGATTTTTTCAAACAAATGGGATTCTGGTCTGCCATAAAACTTGGAATTCAATTTATACCTGAAACATGGCTATTGATGATAGGAGGTGTTCCAAAAATGATTTTGATGATTGAATTTACAGGGCAAAATGAAAAAGAGGTAAAAGAAAAACTAGTGGAAGTAGAAAATAGTATAAAAGATTTTGGCTTTCATACTCATATAGCACATTCAAGTGCAGAAGCTGACAAATATTGGCGAATCAGACATGAAAGTTTCAATTTACTTAGAAAACATGTAAAAAACAAAAGAACAGCTCCTTTTATAGATGACATAATTGTAAAACCGGAATTTTTGCCAGAATTTTTGCCTAAAATAAAATTTCTTTTGGATCAATACAAATTGGATTATACGGTTCAGGGTCATTTGGGTAATGGTAATTTTCATATAATACCTCTTATGGATTTGAACTCCCCTTTTTCAGCTGAAATTATTTTGGAATTGTCACAAAAAGTATATGATTTAGTAAATCAATACAAAGGTTCAATAACCGCAGAACATAATGATGGAATTATAAGAACACCATATTTAAAACAACAATTTGGTGAGAAAATTGTAGAATTATTTAGACAAACAAAAGAAATTTTTGATCCTCTATATATTTTTAATCCAGGAAAAAAAGTCGGAGGTACCTTTGAAGATATTAAAAAAGCGATAAAGAAAAGTAATTAATAAGCTAAGCTTTTGGCTTATCCAATTTATCAAATCCTAATCCCTTTATTACAAAATAAACAATTGCTGAAATAATAGAAAAATCTATAACTGTACTGATAAAATTACCTATCATTATTTTTGCACTAAAAACAGGAATAATTAGATTTTTTAAATCGCCCAAATTACCTAGAAATATACCTACTATGGGATTGATAATATCTCCAACCAAAGATGCTACAAGTTTTGTAACTGCCCCACCCAAGACAATACCAATGGCTAGTCCTATAACTCCTTGAGTTCTAATAAAATCAATAAAATTGTTTAATACTTGTTTCATAATATTTCTATATTATTACAAAAGGAGTTGGGTGTTAAGGGGGATTTAATTGGCAAGTTTAAAAGTATTCATAATATCAAGAAAATTCTTTTCTGATATTGTATATACATTTTTATCAACATCATAATAATTCCAATTTATAACTAATGTTTTATTGTTTATAGGATAAAAATACTCTGCATGCTCATCCCATTCAAATCCAGAAAACGAACAAAAAGAAGGTTTTACTCCTAGATACTTTGTTAAATTAAGAGGTGCACAATTAGAATTATATCCTGTATGTCCATTATATTCTTTCAATGCAAAACTTGGTATTGAAGACTTAACATCATTTATTGGCTTATTAATAACAGCAAATTTTATTGATTCTGACTGAGAATCACATGGAATGTTTTTACCACTATTTGCATCCGTACACTGTGCTCCATTTTGAGGAGATTTTTTTACAAGAGTTAAAAGTCTTTCTACATTTGTCTCTTTATTCAATAGTGATATTCCAACATCATTTACTGAAACCCAAATATCTTTTGGATATTTAACACTCAAGCCATAATTCTTATTACTATATTCTTGATCAAATTTACCCTGATAAAAATAAAAACCAGCACCTATTACTAATAAAATAATTACTACTATTGATAGTGGTGTAATAAAACCTTTTTGTAAGTTTTTCATATTTGTAATTATATCCTTATATTATTAATTACAAAAGGAGTTGGGTGTTAAGGGGGATTTGGATGATTAAAAGGGATTCTCTCCTTACAGGAGCGGTATAAAGGGATTCGTTCATGGGTCCTGGTTTGCTAACTCATACTACATTTAGCCGAACCTGCTGATTTCTCTAAATAATAGGAAGATTTGCTGACTGTTGACTTTTATAAAATAATATGACAAAATATAAGTAGAGCAGTAATTAAGCCATATCGGCTTAATCGTACATCTTTAAACCAAAAGAAGGAGGTTACCATGAAGACGAAACAGTTCCATCTTGGCGACGTACTGAGTATCACCACAGGTCTGCTCGTCTCCCCGCGCCACATGGACGGGGTGTACGACATCCTGAACTTCATGACCGGCGACAACCTGTTCACTCATCAGCTCCCCAGGGCTAGCGACGAATGCAAGCCCTACCTGCTGCAGCAGTTCCCACAGCTCGACACTCCCGAAATGCAGTTCGCGGTCGGTGAGTTGATCGAGATGCTGAAGACGCCCAGCGGCGAGAAGGAGCCGGACAAGCTGATCCTCGGCTGGCTCTCCAAGCTGACCTCCGGTCAATACGGAGTGAAGTGCGAAGAGATGCTCGAGGTGAAGCCGATCCCTACGGACGCCCATTAGGTAAACAACCCGATCGCGGAGGACGCGG
>CAYTNX010000066.1:0-3051 GCA_964439365.1 uncultured Candidatus Saccharibacteria bacterium
ATGGCGAAGTTGTTTTGCATTGAAAGGTGAAATTCTCACGAGACGATGAACACCGCTTTCATTTTTTAAAATACCATAAACATTTTTGCCGATTATTTCTACAGTAATATTTCTAAAACCTCCATGATCATTTTCATTTGAATGTATCAATTCCATACCCCAACCTTTTTTTTCTGACAATTTTCTATACATTCTATATAAAATAGCTGAAAAATCTTCAGCATCATCACCTCCAGCACCAGAAAAAATAGTCATTATTGCATTACCTCTATCAAATTTACCAATACCATCCAAAGCATCTTTGAGATTTTGTAATTCTTTTATTTGGGCTTGAGCTTTTTGACTATCATTCCAAAAATCCCCAGCCTGCATAGCTGCCTCGATTTCTTTTATTCTCTCTTCTGTCTTTTGCTTATTATGCATATACAAAGGATACTATATAGCAGACTCTTTGTGTAGAAGTTTGATTTTATTTTCTGAACCTCTATTATAGCCACCTGTTTTACCGTCACTTCTTATAACTCTATGACAAGGAATATCTATATTATAATTTTTATTCAAAATATTACCCACAGCCCTGAAAGCCTTTGGTCTACCAGATAAAATAGCTACTTCTTTATAAGTCATGGTTTTGCCTTCGGGAATGGATTTTACTATTTTATATACAGTATCAGAAAAAGACTCTTTTTTATTTTTAAATATTTTTTTCATATTTATTGAGCCAAATATGAGAATCGAACTCATATTACCACTTTACGAAAGTGATGTTCTACCATTGAACTAATTTGGCCAAATTATTTTGAATAAATCTATAAAATTAAAAATCAATTTATTTTTACCAATAACATTTTTATACTAACACAATTTCATATAAAAATTATTGAATAATTCTACTCTAGCCAATATGCAATTTTTCTGATACAGTTATATCTCTAAATACTTGTATATGGCCACAAAAAATACAATAACAAATAAAATAGTAGGCGATATAAAAAGACCACCTGTTGTGGTTATTATGGGTCATATAGATCATGGAAAATCTACACTTTTGGATTATATAAGAAAGACAAATATAGTAGCAGGAGAAGCTGGAGGAATAACCCAGCATCTAGGTGCCTATGAAGTATCACACAAAACAAAAGATGCTAATGGCAATAATATAGAAGGTAAAATAACTTTCTTGGACACTCCGGGGCATGAGGCGTTTTGTAGTATAAGAGAAAGAGGAGCAAAGGTTGCTGATGTTGCTGTGCTTGTTGTTTCTGCTGAAGATGGAGTAAAACCACAGACTATAGAAGCATTAAAATGTATTATTTCAGAAAAAATACCTTATATAGTTGCAATAAATAAAATAGATAAACCAGGAGCAAATATAGAACTCACAAAACAAAGCTTAGCAGAAAATGAAATATATGTTGAAGGTTATGGAGGAGATATACCTGTAGTCCCAGTCTCAGCTTTGAAGGGTGATGGAATTCCAGAACTACTAGATATGATTCTATTAGTAACAGATATTCAAGACTTAAAGGCAAATCCAAATACCAAAGCAGAAGGAGTAATTATCGAAGCAAAGCTGGATAGTAAAAAAGGAATTTCAGCTACTCTTCTTATAAAAAACGGAACTCTAGAAAGTGGTATGTATATAATATCTCAAGATGCCCTATCACCAGTAAGAAGTCTAGAAGACTATCAAGGCAAATCAATTAAAAAAGCGACATTCTCAAGTCCTGTAAAAGTAATTGGTTTCAATAAAATACCAGTAGTAGGAGCAACCTTTACAACTTGTTCAAATAAAAAAGAAGCGGAAGAACTTGCAGATGAATATAGATTAAATTCAAAACAAATCAAAAATAATTCTGTTAAAAAAGATGAAAATGATACTACAGTAATAGTGCCCGTAATAATAAAGGCAGATGTAATAGGTAGTCTAGAAGGTATAAAACATGAATTAGCAAAAATTAAAAATGATAAAGTAAAAATCAAAATAGTATCAGAAGGAATAGGAGATATAAATGAAAATGATATAAAAATAGTTCAAAGTGATCCAAATATAATAATTGTAAATTTCAACACAAAAATAGACACAAAAGCTCAAGGAGTTATTGAAAGATCAAATATTCAAGTAAATTCTTTTGATATAATTTATAATCTAATAACTTTCTTAAAAGAAATAGTTATATCAAAAATCCCTAAAGAATATATAGATCAGGTGTCTGGAACAGCAAAAATCATGGCTATCTTTAATAAAAACAAAGATAAACAAATACTAGGAGGAAAAGTACAAGAAGGAAGTCTTACTGTAGGTTCTGATATAAAAATACTTAGAAGAGATGCTGAAATAGGTAGAGGTAAAATAAAAGAAATACAGCAACAAAAACAAAAAGTCAGTGAAATACGAGAGGGTTATGAATTTGGCTGTATGATAGAGTCAAAAATCGAAATAGCTTTGGGAGATAAAATACAAGGATTTATAACTGTAGAAAAAATAAATAATCAAAAATAAAATGTCTAGTTCAAGAGATCAAAAATTGAAGGATATTATAAAGGAAGCTGCTGCAGAATTTCTACAGCGCGAGTCAAATTATACTTCTATACTTACAGTTACAGATATTGCATTATCAAATAAAAGTAATAGAGCTACAATATTCTTTACTGTATTACCAGAAAATAAAGAAAAAGGAGCTTTGGATTTTACAAAAAGAAAAAGAGCAGAATTTCGTGAATTCTTTAAAGATCGCGCAAGAATGAGAACTCTTCCCTTTTTTGATTTTGAAATAGATAAAGGTGAAAAAAATAGACAAAGAATAGACGAAATAGCAAAAAGTGTTATAGAATAAACAAAGTAAAGTTTTTGTGCTAAATTGGCGTAGTGGTGAAGTTGGTTAACACGACAGTCTGCAAAACTGTTATGCGCCGGTTCGATCCCGGCCTACGCCTCCAGCGTCAATATATGTATAATATATACACGCCTTTGCCCGAGTGGTGGAACTGGTATACACGCCCGACTTAAAATCGTGTCCTTTACAGGATGTGGGTTCGATTCCCACCTCG
>CAYTNX010000066.1:3061-3411 GCA_964439365.1 uncultured Candidatus Saccharibacteria bacterium
TATATAAATAGTGCTTTGTGCCTGTGGGAATCGAAAGACGGAGCGAGCGAAGGCGAGCGAGTCCGGGTCGGGAGCCGAGCCAGTAGGCGAGGACTCCTGACCGATTCCCACCTCGGGCACAAAGATAGACTCACTGAATAATGTTATATAAATAGTGCTTTGTGCCTGTGGGAATCGAAAGACGGAGCGAGCGAAGGCTAAGGTTAATTGCTAATTTGCATTATTTCTGTTATATTTTTTTAAGAAATTATCAAATGATAATTTAAATATTGCGCCCATAGCTGTCTTGGTAGTTAAACCTGATAGACTATGAGCTCAAAGTTTACAAATGCGCCCATAGCTCAGTTGGT
>CAYTNX010000067.1:0-3373 GCA_964439365.1 uncultured Candidatus Saccharibacteria bacterium
ATTTCAAGATTCTTATTTAGTTCATAAAAATCCAGAATATGCTGTGAAGACAAAAGCTGGAGAAGTTTGGAAAGATTATAAAGGTGTTAGTTGGCTTGATGCTGGTGCTCAGCCGGTTTGGGATTATATAGGTAAAATAGGTGATGAAGCTTATTCTGTAGGTTTTGATGAATTAAATTTTGATTATATTCGTTTTCCATCAGATGGAAATATGTCAGATATTTCATATACATATAGTAATAATCGTATTAAGGCAGATGTTCTAAAAGATTTTTTTGCATTTCTTGATAAAAAATTTCATAAAGAAAATATACCAATATCAGCAGATTTATTTGGTATGGTTACATCAAATACAGATGATTTGGGTATAGGTCAAATATTAGAAAATGCATTGGCACATTTTGATTTTGTTGCTCCTATGGTTTATCCATCTCATTACACATCAAATTTTAATGGTTGGCCAAATCCAGCCTCAAAACCATATGAAGTTATTGTTTATTCAATGTCAAAGGCAGTTGCTCGTGCAAATAATGCAAGTACTACTCCAAACAAATTAAGGCCTTGGTTGCAAGATTTTAGTATAAATGGAACTTATTATACTGCTGATATGGTTCGTGATCAGATAAAAGCTACTTATGATGTAGGCCTAAATAGCTGGATGCTTTGGAATGCAGCAAATGTATATACGGTTTCTGCTTTAGAAAATATACCAAGTACTACATCATCGTTGATTAAGTAATCCACATATATTATCTTCGCGCTTGATTTTTTTAAATAAAGTAGTATACTATTTATCCAGATGTACGGTGCCTTTGGAGGACAAGGGAAACCGTAAGTACATCATCTCAACTCGGTGTAAGATAAGAGGAGGACTCTAATGTCTGCCAGCAGTGGTAAGGTCATTGGTCCCGCGAGCGTCGCCGACATTCTCGGTATTGTCGGTGGCAATTCGGGGGGTATGAGTCGTAGCACCAACAAGCAGGAGAAAGCTCGCCAAAAGCTCAATCTTCCTGATCAGAATGCTGTTCGCAGGAATGAGGGTCTTGTGATCCAGAATTCCTGGGGTTTCAAGCTTGCTGGTGTGTAAGTGGGGAAGTCGGTACGTTCGGAATTTTTATTGCATTGCCCCAGTGATTCGGAGGAATCACTGGGGCTTTTAGTTTTTTTATACTAATGTTAAAATTATGTCATAAAGAACTCTATATGAATGAAGAAAGGATTACATATTTTGCCCAAACAGATGCTAGAAATAAAAAAGTAAATTTTGGCATAAAAGCTAAAGATAGAACAAAGCATGTATATGTAATAGGAAAGACAGGTATGGGTAAATCTACCTTACTTGAAAATATGGCTGTTCAGGATATAAAGAATGGTGAAGGTATGGCTTTTATAGATCCTCACGGTAAAACCGCTGATCTATTGTTGGAATATGTTCCAGATCACAGAATAAAAGATGTAGTTTATTTTGCTCCATTCGATACAGATTATCCAATTTCTTTTAATGTATTAGAAAGCGTTGATCCAGACAAAAGACATTTGGTGGTGTCTGGTCTTATGAGTACATTCAAAAAAATATGGATAGATGCATGGTCTGCGAGAATGGAATATATTCTTACAAATACTCTCCTGGCTTTACTAGAATATCCAGATGCAACTCTCCTGGGTGTAAATAGAATGTTGTCAGATAAAGTTTTTAGAAATCAAGTTGTATCTCATGTTACAGATCCTTCCGTAAAAACATTTTGGACTCAAGAGTTTGCAAATTATACAGAAAGAATGGCAGCTGAAGCGGTTCCAGCTATTCAAAATAAAATAGGTCAATTCACATCAAATGCTCTTATTAGAAATATGATAGGTCAGCCAAAATCATCTTTTAATATTAGAGAGATGATGGATCAGGGTAAGCTTTTTATAATAAACCTATCAAAGGGAAGAGTCGGTGAATCAAATGCAAATCTTTTGGGTGGTATGCTTATAACAAAGATTTATTTGGCGGCTCTTTCTAGAGCAGATGTTCCAGATAGAATTTTGAAGACATTACCAAATTTCTATTTATTCGTTGATGAATTCCAATCTTTTGCAAATGATTCTTTTGCTGATATTTTGTCTGAGGCCAGAAAGTATAAATTAAATTTAACTATAGCTCATCAATACATAGAACAAATGGAAGAGAAGGTTAGAGCTGCTGTATTTGGTAACGTCGGTACCATGATAGTTTTTAGAGTTGGAGCTTATGATGCGGAAGTTTTAGAAAAAGAATTTTTGCCTCAATTTACCGCTGAGGATTTGGTAAATCTTGGAATATATCAAATATATTTAAAATTGATGATTGATGGTGTAACTTCTCCTCCTTTTTCTTCTACTACTATGCCACCTATAGCAAAACCAGAACATTCAAATGCTTCAGAAGTAATAAAAACTTCTAGATTACAATTTGCTAGTCCAAGAGCAGATGTTGAAAGAGTCATAGAAGAGTGGCATGCCCCAGTAAAACCACCATTGAAACAAAATACATCAAAACAATCAGATTTTAGAGAACAAAAAGATATAGTAAAACCTTCAAATACAAATCAAAATACTCCACAAAATCAAGATTCTTCAAAAGACATGCAAAATTTAGCTTCAAATCATATTCAAAACAATACGACTTCTAATCAAATTTCAAATATTACAAAAAAAACTGAAAATACAAATCAAAATAAAAACAATACAGACAAAGCTCCTATTATTCAAAAAAATAATGAACAGAAGCAATCTCCGGTTACTTTAGATTCTCTAGCGCTTAAGAATAATAAAAAAGATATTACTCCTCAAAGGGTAAGTGAATTGAAAAGTGCCTTAGCTTCTGTACTTAATGCTCATAAAAATTCAAAGCCAAATAATGATGAAAATAAAAGTATTACAAATACAAAGATAGAGACAAATAATTCATCAAAAACTGATAAAGATATATCAAATAAGCCAATAACAAAAGAAATTTCAGAGGATGTACTTAGAGACGTACTTAAGGTAGAGTAAAGCTATGGAAGTCGTAAAAACAAAGAAAATCCTTATATTTTCTCTCGTTTATTACCCTAGATTCATAGGAGGTGCTGAAATAGCTATAAAAGAGATTACGGATAGAATCTCATCTGAAACTATTGTTTTCGACATGATTACTCTTTCAGGATTTGGTCCAAGATTTGAAAAAATAGGAAATATAAATGTCTATAGAGTTGGTTTGCCTTTTTTAAATAATAAAAAAAGAAGTTCAAAAATATTTTTCTTACATAAAATACTATTTCCTTTTTTTACATTATATAAATCAATTAAATTACATAATAAAAATCAATATGATTTGATATGGTCTATGATGGCAAGCTATGCTGGTTTT
>CAYTNX010000068.1:0-3341 GCA_964439365.1 uncultured Candidatus Saccharibacteria bacterium
TTAAATATATTGGGTTATATAAAAAATAATAATGATATAGATTTTTTACTTAAAGATAATATTATCAGCGATGATTATATAGAATTGACCAATAATAAGAAAAATCAAATATTAAATGTGATTAACTCAGCATTCAAGGAAAGTCAATTGTGATATAATGTCATAATTATGAATCCGCAACCAGAAGATAGAAGTAGAATAGATCAAATGAAAAGCTCTCTGTATTCACGCGGAGCTCCTGATATACGTACAAAAAGAAGATTAAGATTTAGCTCGGCTGTTCCATTGGGTGAAGTTAAAACCGATTGGGAACATCCACAAGAGAAAGTCGATTTGGTTGAATTAAATAAAATTTATAAAGATAATTCCATGTCATTTTTTACAAAACTTCTAATGTTCTCAATAGTTATATTTCTAATAGCTATTGGTATCGGTGCCTATCTTGTTTTTAATGGTTCAAATATAGTATCAGCAAATAATGTCGACATAACCATAAATGGTCCAATATCCGTAGCTGGTGGTGAGCCGATTTCTTTTGATGTTCAGGTATTAAATAAAAACAATATAAAATTGCAGACCGTAGATTTGTCTGTTGAATTTCCTTCAGGAACTGTAGATAGCACTGATACCTCAAAGGAATTAAAGAAATTTAGAGAATTATTACCAGATATAGACCCAGGAAGTTACGAGAAAAAAACCATAGAAGCTACTTTGTATGGTGAAGAAAATAGCAAAAAAGAAATAAAGGTGGTGGTTGAATATAGAGTAAATGGTTCAAATGCTATTTTTCAAAAAGAAAAGACTTTCGATATTCTTGTAAGTTCTTCTCCTTTGAATGTTTCAGTTTCATCTTTTAAAGAAGTAAATTCTGGACAGGAATTTGATTTGAATGTTTCTATGGTTTCAAATTCAAAAGAAACATTGAAAAATATTATATTAAAATCAACCTATCCTTTTGGTTTTTCTTTTATAAATTCAGATCCAAAACCACTTAGTGACAATAATACATGGAAAATCGGTGATATACCTCCAGGGGCAAAGAAAACAATAAAAATAAGAGGAAAGCTTGATGGTCAGGATGATGAGACAAGAATATTTAGATTTAGCACGGGTTCTGCTAGTGTAAGAGATGAGAAAATCATAGGTACAGAATATGTATCTACTACTCAAGAAATAAGTATTAAAAAACCTTTTATAAGCATAGGTGCATCTCTCGATGGAAATTCAGAAGATCAAGAATATGTTGGTTCTTTTGACAATCCTATAAAAGTTGAAATTAGTTATTTCAACAATTTACCAACCCCAATACTCGATGGAGAAATTCATGTAAAATTGTCTGGATCCGCATTCGATAAGAGTTCAGTTTCTCCTGAGCAAGGTCTGTATCGTTCTGCTGACAATGAAATAGTTTGGAATTCTATAACCACAAGTGATTTGAGAAATATTTCAGCAGGGGAAAGTGGTAGAGTAAGTTTTAGTATAGTCCCTAGAAATTTGAGCAATTCTTCAAAACAAATTAGCAATCCAGATGTAAAACTATCTATTAGTGTTCAGGGTAAAAGAAATTCTGAGACAAATGTACCAGAATCCATAACATCAACTGCAAAAAGAAATATAAAGATTTCTTCAAATGTCAGTCTTAGCGGACAAATAGTAAGATCTAGCGGACCATTTGAAAACGTCGGACCTATACCACCAAAAGCAGAACAATACACTACATATACAGTTATATGGACAGTCGATAATACTTCAAACTCTGTAACTGGTGCTCAGGTTAGAGCGAGTTTGCCTCCTTATGTAAAATGGTTAAATAAAATAAGTCCAAGTGGAGAAAGTGTTACTTACAATAGTGTTGATGGCCAATTAGTCTGGAAGATTGGAAATATAGACAAGAATACTTCAAATAGCACAAAGAGAAGACAGGTTGCATTCCAAATATCAATAAACCCAAGTATTACTCAAGTAGGACAAGTTCCTGTATTGATAAATCAAGCAACTCTTACAGCTCAAGATGATTTTACAAATCAAACTCTTACAAACAATTTGTCACAAATGACTACTAGATTCAGTTCCGATCCTTTATTTAAGGATGGTGATGAAAGAGTGGCAAAGTAATAAAATTAGTATACAATAGCTTCATGAAAAAAGATGAGGGTAAAATGGAATCAATAATATCTCTTTGCAAGAGAAGAGGCTTTATTTATCAGGGTTCTGAAATATACGGAGGTCTAGCCGGAACATGGGATTATGGTCCTTATGGTGTTTCTCTTAGAAAAAATATAAAAGATCTTTGGTGGAAAAAATTTATTTCAAATAGAGATGATATTTTCGGTATTGATTCAGCTATTTTGATGAATCAAAATGTATGGAAGGCTAGTGGACACGTTGGTGGTTTTTCTGATCCATTGGTTGAATGTAAAAAATGCAAACATAGATTCCGCGCAGATCAATTACCCGATCCAAATAAATGCCCAGATTGTGGAGGTGGTATTGGTGAAGCTCGCCAATTCAATATGATGTTCAAGACAAATGTCGGACCATTGGAAAGCGAAGATTCTATTTCTTATTTGAGACCAGAGACAGCTCAAGGTATGTTTGTAAATTTCAAAAATATTATAGATAGTTTTCATCCAAAGCTTCCTTTTGGTATAGCTCAAATAGGCAAGGCTTTTAGAAATGAAATAGCTCCTAGAGATTTTGTTTTTAGATCTAGGGAATTTGAACAAATGGAAATAGAATATTTTGTTGATCCTAGAGATTCAAATAAGGTAAATGATATATTTGAAAAATTATATCAAGATCAAATAGATTTTATAAAAAATGATTTGGGTTTGTCTTCTTCAAAAATTCACAAAATAGATGTACCAGAATCCGACAGAGCTTTTTATTCAAAGAGAAGTGTGGATACAGAGTTTGATTTTCCATTTGGCCAAAAAGAATTGCTAGGACTTGCTTATAGAACAGATCATGATTTGAAATCTCATACTCAATCAAGCAAAGTGGATTTGTCTTATTTTGATGAAGAAAGCAAAGAAAGATTTATTCCTCATTGTATAGAACCAACATTCGGTGTTGATAGATTGATGCTTGCAGTATTATCTGATGCTTATACAGAAGATGAAATAGATGGAGAAAAAAGAGTTTATATGAAATTCTCAGCAAATGTTGCACCAATAAAAGTAGCTGTATTTCCTTTATTAAAAAACAAACCGGCACTTGTCGATAAGGCAAAAGAAATCTATTCATTTTTGAAAAAGGAAATAGGGGATGTTGAATTTGACGACAATGGAAATCTTGGAAAAAGATACAGAAGACAAGATGAAATCGGTACACCTTTCTGT
>CAYTNX010000069.1:0-1233 GCA_964439365.1 uncultured Candidatus Saccharibacteria bacterium
AAAGAATTATCAAAATTAGAAAAGAAAATATGGGAATATGCGGGTGTTGAATTTAATATAAATTCTCCAAAACAATTGGGTGAAATAATTTTTGATAAACTTTCTCTTACTGCAAAGGGATTAAAAAAGACTACTGGTGGAGCTCGTTCTACTAGGGAATCTGAATTGGAAAAACTAAGAGATGCTCATCCGATGATACCTTTGCTTTTTGAATATAGGGAATTACAAAAACTCCTATCTACTTATATAGATACAATACCTACTATGTTGGATGAAAAAGATAGATTGCATGCGCGTTTTGTGCAGGCTGGAACTACTACTGGTCGTATGTCTTCCCAAAATCCAAATCTTCAAAATATACCAATAAAAACAGATTTAGGTAGGGCTATAAGAAAAGCTTTTATAGCTGAAAAGGGATATGTGCTCGCGGCATTGGATTATTCACAGATTGAATTGAGAATAGCAGCATTTCTGTCTGGTGATAAAAAATTGATAGATATTTTTACAAAAGGAGAGGATGTTCATACTGCTGTGGCATCAGAAGTTTTTGAGGTTCCTTTGGATAAAGTGGATAGAGATATGAGAAGAAAGGCAAAAATTATAAATTTCGGAATTTTGTATGGAATGGGTGTAAATGCGCTTAAACAAAATTTGGGAGATGGCACAGATAGGGCGGACGCTCAAAAATTTTATAATGATTATTTCAATAAATTTTCTGGATTAGCAAATTATCTTGATAAAATAAAATCAGAAACAGAAAGAAAAGGCTATACAGAGACTTTCTTTGGCAGAAGAAGATATTTTGAAGGTATAAATTCAAAAATACCTTATATAAAAGCCATGGCTGAGAGAATGGCTATCAATGCTCCGATTCAAGGAACAAATGCAGATATAGTAAAGATAGCAATGAAAAAGATAGATGATTATTTTATAGAAGAAGGTCTCGAAAATAAAGCATTTCTTATTTTGCAGGTACATGATGAATTGGTTTATGAAATTGAAGAGAAAATATCTGAAAAAGTTGTAAAAAAGATAAAAGAAATTATGGAAAATATAGTAGATAAAAAGGAGACATCCGGAATTCCTCTCATTGCAAATTTTGCTATAGGTAAGAATTGGGGGGAATTAAAATAATCAAATGATATATTTTTATTGCGGAACTGATATAGACAAATTGAAAGACAAAAGCAATGAGCTAGCAAATTCTTTATTGAAGAAAAAGCCCGATGCTTC
>CAYTNX010000069.1:1243-3326 GCA_964439365.1 uncultured Candidatus Saccharibacteria bacterium
TCAGGGTTTATTTTCAAATAAATATATAGTCATACTCGATAGATTTTTTGATAAAAAGACATCAAATTCTGATACAAGAGATTTCATTGTTGAAAAATTGAAAGAAATTTCTGAATCTCAAAATATCTTTATTATTGTGGAGGGTAAATTGGAAAAAACTATTTCAAATAAAATTGAAAAATTTTCAGAGAAAGTTGTTAAATATGATTTGGATATAGAAGATAAAAAAGAAGATTCAAATGTATTTGCTTTGGCAGATGCTTTTTCAAGGAAGAAAAAAAAAGATGCATGGATTCTTTATAGAAAGGCCATAGACAGAGGAGAGGCACCAGAAGCTTTGCATGGAATGATATTTTGGAAAATTAAAACCATGATATTGTCTGGAGGAAATTCACTTTGGAATAAAGATGAATTAATCAAGACAATGGATGAAATGATTACTCTATATCACGATTCGAGAAGAGGGGCGGGGGAGCTCGAAACTTTATTGGAATCTTTTATTTTGCGCTAGTAAGTATAGGCAAAGAGAAACTAAATGTACTTCCTTTGTCTATTCCTTCTGATTCTGCCCAGATTTTTCCTTTATGTCTTTTTATAACTTCTTTTGCTATAAACAATCCTATACCTATTCCTTCTGTATCTATAGCTCTTGCTTCTGATGCTCTGTAGAATTTTGAGAATACCATTGAAAGTCCATTTTTATCCATACCTATACCTGTATCATGAACAGAGAAAATAATATCATTGTCTTTTTTGTATAGATTTATATCTATAGTACCCCTTTCTTTTGTATAATGAATAGCATTTTCTATGAAAATTTGTATAACAAATTTTATTCTAGTTTCATCATATAGGGTTATTAGATCAGGATTTATATTTTTATTTATAGTCAAATTCTTCATTCCTATAGTTTTCTCTAGGGACTGAATAGCTTTTTCTGTCAATTCGGAAATATTGTTTGGTACAAAATGATATACATAAGAATTTCTTTCTGATTCAGATGTTTTGACAATAAGATCGGTCAATTCTACCAGTTTTTCTGTAGCACTTTTAACATATTGTATTTGTTCAAAAGCTTCTGGAGAAGTATCTATATTTTCTAGATTTTCTGTAGCCCATTTGATTCCAGTAAGGGGAGTTCTAAATTTGTGTGTTACTGTGGTTATGAATTCGTATTTTAAAATATCCTCTTTCTTTAAATGTTTCCATATAGCTCCAGAAACAGATACCGTTAGAATTGCAGAGATTAGAGCGGTTATCCAAGAAGGGTATTGAGGATAAAAGGTTATTATCCATTCATTCAAATAATTTACCAATGTTATAGCACCACCAACCAATCCAATACCTAATGCATAATAAAATGCTTGTTTTGCAGCTACCTTTATATTGAATAATTCATATTTTAATCCAGCATATACAAAGGGTATAGAAAACATCGCAGCAAATGACATTCCCCAAAGTGGATCTATGAGTATATTGTAAACTAGGAAATTTGGCATGAAGCCAATAAAATACGCGACCAAAATTATAACGATGAAATATTTGTAATGATTTTTTTCTATTTCTAAATCTGTTTTATTGTATGCATCGGTAAGTTTGTAAATCATGTAGGGAACAGCCAAAAAGTCTAGAAATACTAATCTGGTCCAATTAAATATTCCTGGAACATAATAATTTGGGAAATACATTTTTGGTACAGATGGTAGCAAAAATAGATCTGGGAATATTGAGAATATTATTACAAATATAGAGGCGGTTGCGTATAAAAATATAATAAACCATTTTTCTTCTTTATCTTTTTTAATAAGGGCAAGAACTGCATGTACATTTGTACTGGCAATGAAAAACATTGAAAGATTAAACATCAATACAAATCTTGAAAGATTTGGGTCTACTATATTTACTCCTATTACATGTGAAAGGGTAAATACAAGAACCATTACTACTGTTGTACCCAATGATATATTTAATACTTTCTTTTTTCCGTTTAAAAAAAGAAATAAAGCCATACCGCATGAAGCTATGGCTGAAATTATTGAAACTATATTATGAAGGATCAAATAAAGCGTTGTCATGTGCGGCT
>CAYTNX010000070.1:0-3324 GCA_964439365.1 uncultured Candidatus Saccharibacteria bacterium
CCCACTTGCGCGGGCGACAGTTTTCAAGACTGTTCCATTAGACCACTCTGGCACCCATCCATAGGTGTAAAGAGATATTCTCATATTTTGCTACAAAATTCAACATGGAGTAGACTATCTTCATGCGTTACATGGGTATTGATTATGGTTCTAAGCGAATAGGTATAGCAAATTCTGATGAAGCAGGTCAATTTGCCATACCTTTTGTGGTGATTAAAAATTCAGAAAATTCTATAAAAGAGATTTTGGAAATAGCAGAAAAAAATTTTATAAAAGAAATAATAATGGGTGAGTCAAAGAATTATAAAGGAGAAGCAAATAAAATTTTGCCTGAAAGTTTAAATTTTAAAAAAGAATTAGAGGCAAAAGGGTATACCGTACATTTAGAGCTAGAATTCATGACAAGCGTAAATGCTGAGAGATTTCAGGGTAAAAATGATATGCTCGATGCTTCTGCTGCTGCACTTATATTGCAAAGCTTTCTTGATAAAAAGAATTCTTAATAGACAGATGAGTTGTTTGCTTTTTATTTTTTCAAACATATAATGATATTTATGATTTCATACGATGATTTTTCAAAGGTAGAAATAAGGGCTGGTAAAATACTTTCAGCAGAAAAAATAGTAGATACAGATAAGCTTTTGAAGTTGATGGTTGATTTTTCAGAAAAAGATGAAGCTGGAAATGCCAAACCAAGACAAATAGTCTCTGGTATTTCACTTTATTTTCCTGATCCATCGGTTTTGATAGGGAAGGTTTGTATGTTTGTTACAAATCTCGAACCAAGAAATATAAAGGGCTTCGAAAGTAATGGAATGCTTTTTGCACTTTCTACACCCGAAGGCAATTTTTCTTTATTAGAACCAAATTCTTCTATTCCTCCTGGTACAAAAGCTAAATAATTTTAAATGTCTTTACATTCAATTTTAGATCCATTAACAATCATAAAGACTTTAGGTTTACTCGGTGTTGTATTTATTGTTTTTGCCGAATCAGGTTTATTCTTTGGTTTTTTCTTGCCTGGAGATTCATTATTATTCACAGCTGGATTTTTGGCTTCACAAAATCTCATTTCTATTTGGGGATTGTTTATACTTTGTTTTGTCTTCGCGGTTATTGGTGATAATGTCGGATATTTTTTTGGTAAAAAAACAGGCCCAATGATTTTTAAAAGGGAAGATTCACTTTTTTTTCATAAAAAACATATTGAGAGAGCTCATAATTTTTATGAAAAATACGGCAAGAAAACAATTGTATTTGCTAGATTTATACCAATAATCAGAACTTTTGCCCCTATTGTTGCTGGAGTTGCAAATATGGAGTATAGAACCTTTATCTTTTTCAATTTACTTGGCGGATTTTTGTGGACATGGGGAATGATAGGTGCTGGATTTATTTTGGGCAACATTATACCTAATGCAGACAAATACCTTACCCCAATAATTTTGTTAATTATTTTGATATCTTTCATTCCCGCTATTATTGAATTCTTCAAACACAAAAAGATATAGTATAATAAAGAGTAAACAAATAGTATGTTTACTAAGAAATTTTTTAAATTATTTCCTCCTCCGAAATTTTTGAATATACCATATGCTGGTTTGGATATTTCTGATAATGCTATTCACTGTGTTGAATATTCAGAAGGATTGCGTGGTTTGGTTCTTCACAAATTTGGTTCAAAAAAATTGGAACCAGGTATTGTCGATTCTGGTCATATAAAAAAAGAAAAAGAACTTATAGATGCGGTTTCAGCTCTCGCTAGGGAATTGAAAATAAATACAGTAAAAGTATCTCTTCCTGAAGAGAGAATGTATTTGTTCAAAACAGAAGTAGCTACAACAGATGAAGATCAAATAAGAAGAAATATAGAATTCAAACTTGAGGAGAATGTTCCTTTGCCGGCATCAGAAGCCCTTTTCTTTTTTGATTTGATTCCAGACAAAAATGTTCAGGATATTTTTGCTAGTGTTTCAGTAGCTCCAAGAGAACTTGTTAATTCTTATTTAAATGTTGTTCGTTCTTCTGGTTTGGATGTAATCTCTTTTGAAATACAAGCCAAAGCCATAGCGAGATCTGTGGTTCCAAATGATTCACTAGAGACTCAAATAATAGTTCATAATATGAACAATAAAATAGGTGTCTATATCGTTTGTGGAAATGTTGTTTGTTTTACTTCTACTTTGACCATAGAAACTACTGCGGATACAAATTTTCTTCAAAGAGAATTGAAAAGAGTTTATACATATTGGAATGAGCATGGAAAGGGTAAACCAATAAATAAAATAATTCTTTCAGGACAGGATGCTTTAAAGATAAGTAATGATTCAAAAATATCTCCAGATCCAAAGATTTCAATAGAAATAGCAAATGTGTGGCAAAACGCTTTTTCTCATGATCATTATGTGCCAGCTATACCTTTTGAAGAATCACTAGAATATGTCGTTGCGGCTGGATTGGCTTTGCCATAATTTTTTTAAATATAAATATGATTCACTATACATTATTACCAGAAACAGAAATACAGAAATTAAAACGAGAATATCGCTCAAGAGTATTTATTGTTTTAATGTTCTTTGTTTCATTTGCAGTTATTGTAGGAATTATTGCTTTATTTCCCGCATACATACTCAGGCAAATGATTCTATAAGAAAATTTGATACTGTACAGAAAAGTAGAGAGTCTCGAGGTATAGATTTGGCATTAAAAGAACTTAAACAAAGTAATGATATAGTAAAAAAACTAAAAGCCGATGATAGCAATTTACAATTTTCTGTGATTATACAAAAAGTTCTTGAAAATAAATTGCCAGATATTACATTTAGCGCCATACAAATTTCAAAAAGTAATGATAAAAGTGCCTCATCTTCAATGGAAGTTATAGTTCAGGGTAAATCTCAGAGCAGGGAATCATTGCTTGCCTTCAAGAAAAATCTAGAAGCAAACCCAGCTATTTTGAAGGTTGATTTGCCTATATCAGATTTGGCCAAAAGTAAAAATATAGCATTTGCTTTTAGATTATTATTGAAAAAACAAAATGAGAATTAATTCAAAACATTATTTAATGATATTTCTGGGTTTGATATCTGTGGGTATCACATGTTTTGGTTATTGGTATGTTTATAATATGGTTATAGAACAAGCTCAAAAAAATTCACAGATTCTAAGACAAATAGAGGCTGATAAAGAGGATAAGAAAAATGAAGAAAATCTTATTGCCATAAAAGACAAAACAGCAGAAGATAGAATCAAATTATCAAATTATTTTATAACAGATGATAAGGTTTTGGATTTTATAAAAGCTGTTGAGGGGGTAGGCAAGGA
>CAYTNX010000071.1:0-3255 GCA_964439365.1 uncultured Candidatus Saccharibacteria bacterium
CAACATCATTACTTACATTACAGTCTGGTGGTAATCTTGGAGTCGGTACTTCTTCACCTTGGAGAACTCTTTCTGTTGCTGGTAGTCTAGCTGCTTCAGGTTTGTCTGCGGGATCAGCTGGTGACTTTGCAGTATGTATAAACAATGTTACTAAGGAATTAACAAATGCAGGAGCATCAGGATGTATAGTTTCTTCAAGAAGATTTAAGGATAATATAAATTCTCTTACAAGTGGTTTGGATGAAGTTATGAAGTTTAATCCATCATCATTCAGTCTAAAGGGTCAGGATCCTAATGATATACATTTAGGATTTATAGCAGAAGAAATGCAAGATGTAGACAAGAGACTTGTTCAATATGAATCAGACGGTGTAACTCCAAGAACAGTAAGATATGAAGAAATAACAGCAGTTTTGGCAAAGGCTATACAAGAACAACAAGCACAGATTTCTTCTTTGAAAATAGCTTCAATACAGGCCTCAACAACCCCAGCAATAAATCAAACAATTACAAATAATATTCTTACAACTTCAGGAGGATTAACTACAGAAGAGGTTACAGGAATTGCATCATCAACAGCGTATCAGATTGTATCTCAATACATGTCTTCAAATAATATATTCACAAATCTAGCTTCATCTACTGCTGATATATTGGCAAGTTCATCACCTTCATTTGTTCTAAGAATTGCTATCGCTGTTAAAGAATCTATACAATCAGCCGGTGATTGGGCTGTGGCAAAGATAAGTGCATCACTTGCTATATTTGATAGGGTAGAAACAAAGACTTTGTGTGTTGGAAATACATGTGTTACCGAGGATCAATTGAAGGATTTATTGGCAAAGGCAAATGCAAATACAACAAATACTTCAAATCAGACAAATACAAATAATAATGTATCAAACACAACAAATACAATAATAAACACAACAACATCTACATCAACAAATACAGTAGCAACAACAACCACACCTATTACAACATCAACAAGTACAGATAATGTAAGTACATCTACTACGCCTATAGTTACATCTACTTCTACTCCAGTTATTGAAACAGGAGCACAACCAGCTCCAGTAACTACAGTAGAATCCACTGTAGTTACACCACCTGTTGATCAAACTAGTGTAAATACTCCAACAAGTCCTACAGTTACTGAGACAGGCACTGTTGTGAATCAATAATAAATCTATCATTTGTATTATTTTTATGAATTATAAGATTTGACTTTATGCGTTAAATGATATAACATACTCGGAGTAAGTTTCCCTAGTCGCTTACGTTTTATTTATTTAAAGACGAGGTAAAGTAAAAGAAAATGGCAAAGAAGTTATATGTAGGAGGTATTTCATATGGTACAAGCGAAGATGCTCTTAAGGCACATTTCGCTCAGGCAGGAGCAGTTGAGTCAGCAACTATCATTATGGACAAGATGACAAACCGTTCAAAAGGTTTTGGATTCGTTCAAATGAGTTCAGATGCTGAAGCAGACAATGCTATCAACATGTTCAATGGTAAGCCACTAGATGGAAGAAATCTTACAGTGAATGAAGCTCGCCCTATGGAGCCTAGAGCACCAAGAAAGGACTTCAATAGAGGAGGAGAAGGTCGTGGAAATTGGTAATACGACTCGTCAACTCAAAACAAAAAAGACCCTCAGGGTCTTTTTTGTTTGTTTAAGTATTTATTTTTTAATCCATTAATTTCCACCATCTTGATACAGGAGCTTCTTTTATTATTTTTATTGTTTTATCTATTGAATCAGTAATAACAAAAAGATTCATATCTTCTTTTGATATAGTATGATGTGTATTTAGTAAATTTTCTTCAATCAATTTTACTATTGGTGACCAAAAATCTTTTCCAAAAAGTACTATTGGAACTTTAGGAATTTTTTGTGTTTGTATCATATCTAGTATTCCAAATAATTCATCCAATGTTCCAAAACCACCAGGGAAGAATACATAAGTTTCTGCTTCAAAAGTGAGCATCGATTTTCTTACAAGAAAATATTTGAAACTAATAGAATCTTTTACATAATCATTCATTTTTTGCTCTCTTGGTAATTCTATATTTAAACCTATAGATTCACCTCCAGCTTCACTGGCACCTTTATTTGCGGCTTCCATTATGCCTGGACCACCGCCTGTTATTACAGAATATCCAATTTCATTAACTATTTTTGATGTTAATCTTTCTGCATCAATGTAATGTGAACTTTTTTCTGTAAGTCTTGCAGAACCAAATATCGTTACGGTTTTTGGATGCTTTTTCATAAATTCAAAACCATCCCTGAACTCTTTTGTTATTTCTTTTATATGTTCTTCTATATTTTTATTTATTTCTGATTTTGTCATTTTATTTTCTTTTTGCATGCGAATAATTATATCATAAAGATTTAATAAGATTATAAAAAATTAACCCCCCGACATAAAGTCCGGGGGGTATTGTTTTGTTAAAATTTCGAATGATGTTTTAGGGGACAAGGATTACTTGTCTTGTCATTGTCCCCAAGCCATCTCGTAATTGATCAGGTTCGGTAAGTCAGATTGATACCTGCCGTTACCACAATCGATGAATCCACAGGAGATTTCGTCGGGCCGCCAGAAATTGTATGAGGCAACCCAAGCTGACCAGGTGCTTCCTCCGGGTGGACATTCGATCCAACTGGTCCACCCGTAGACGGTATCATATGCATCACCCTCGAAAAAACCTTGAGGATTGGGAGAATTGGGCGGAAAATCCATGGGTGCTCCAAAGGTCTTGAAAAGCATCAAGACCTTGTCGGCTGGTCCGCTATTATGACTGAGATCCCTGTGGTCGTAGAAGCTCCAAGATTGATCCTTGCTGATGGTTACAGCAAGATCAAAATGATAGTGTCCAGCCCACCAAACACCGGTCCAGATCTCGAGCGCCCAGTTGTTGACGTATTGAGGGGTACAGAAATACCCCTGACCACTGCAGGTCTGAGACCAGCCCGTATTCTGCATGCTGATCAGGCTATTGGCCCCAGGCTCGGCCTTTGCTTGCGGTGTAAGCCACGACACGAACATGCACGCGACGACGATGACCACTAACAGCATTTTTCTCATACTGTTTCCCTATTGTTTGTTTTTTTTGAAGGAATGACTTCTTAAAGGATCAACATCACCTCTATAAAAGATCATTCTTATTAGATTTTAATTTAGTTTTATTTTATTTGCAATTTTTAAATATAATATTGTTTTAAAAAAGAATAGCGCCCGCTTCCCTAAG
>CAYTNX010000072.1:0-3214 GCA_964439365.1 uncultured Candidatus Saccharibacteria bacterium
TGTAGTAACAGGACGTATTGAAAGAGGTATGATAAAGGTTGGAGAAGAAGTTGAAATAATTGGTTTCAAAGATACTTCAAAGACAACAATCACAGGTATTGAAATGTTCAATAAATCTCTAAAAGAAGGAATTGCTGGAGACAATGCTGGTCTACTTCTAAGAGGTACAGGAAAGGATGATGTTACACGTGGTATGGTATTGGCAAAGACAGGATCAGTTAAGCCACATACAGAATTTGAATCAGAAGTTTATATTCTAAAGAAAGAAGAGGGTGGACGACATACTCCTTTCTTTACAGGATACAAGCCTCAGTTCTATATCAGAACAACAGACGTTACAGGAGAAGTTACTCTTGCTCAGGGTGTAGAAATGGTTATGCCTGGAGATACAGTTACTTTCAAAGTAAAGCTAGTAGCCCCTGTTGCTCTAGAAGATAAGATGAGATTTGCTATTCGAGAGGGAGGAAAGACTGTAGGTGCCGGAGTTGTAACAAAAATCGTTGCATAGTTATATAGTAAATTACCATCATGACAACAATCGCTAAAGAAACAAAAAAGGAAGTAAAAAAGGTTTCAAAACCTAGAGTTACTAAGACAGATAAAGAAGGTGAAGTAGCTAAACTTCGTATTCGTGTTAAGGCTTATGAAAATAAGATCCTAGATGCTTCTTTGAAGCAAATCATGGATACAGCGATTCGTTATGATGTTAAATTCTTTGGACCTATTCCACTTCCTACTGAGATAAAAAAATATACAGTAAATCGCGCATCTTTCGTTTTCAAGAATGCTCGTGAGCAATTTGAAATGCGTATTCACAAGCGACTTATAGATATTCTAAATCCAAATCAGAAAATTATTGAAGCTCTTACAAATCTAAGTTTACCATCAGGTGTAAACATAGATGTTAAGATGATGTAAATCTAGTAAAAATACTGCTATGAAATTAATTCAGAAGTTTATTCTTGGACGAAAACTAAACATGACACAAATCTTCGATAAAGATGGTGTGGTTCATGCTGCTACTTTGGTTGAAACTACACCAATAGTAGTTACTCAAGTAAAAACAAAAGAAAGTGATGGATATACTGCTGTGCAGGTTGCTACTGGAAAGAAAAATCCAAACAAATTAAATAAGGCAATCAAAGGTCATGTAAAAGATCTAGGTGCCTTTTCAGATATAAGAGAATTTAGAGTTGAAAATCCTACAAATAAAGTTGGAGACAAAATAGACCTATCTCAATTTAAAGAAGGAGATACAGTTGAAGTTAGTGCTACAACAAAAAGCAAAGGTTTTCAGGGTGTAGTAAAAAGACATGGTTTTGCCGGAGGACCTAGAACACATGGACAAAAACACTCAGAACGTGAGCCGGGTTCTATTGGAGGAGGTTTGAGAAATAAAGTGCCAAAGAAAATGAGAATGGCAGGAAGAATGGGTGGCGACAAAGTCACAGTGAAGAATTTGAAAGTTCTTCATATTGATCCAACAACCAATACTCTTTTTATTTCTGGCGCTATTCCTGGTCGAAGAGGAACACTTGTCGAAATAATAGGCTAATACTGAATATAAAAAAAATAACATGGAACATATAGTATACAATCAAAAAGGACAAGAATCAGGAAAGATAAAACTTCCAGAAAATGTTTTCAATTTGCCTTGGAATGCGGATTTGGTACATCAAGTTGTTGTATCAATGATGTCTAGTGCTAGACATCCTATTGCTCATACAAAGACAAGAGGAGGGGTAAGTGGAGGAGGTAAAAAACCATGGCGGCAAAAGGGTACAGGACGAGCAAGACATGGATCTACTAGATCACCTATATGGGTTGGTGGAGGTATAGCTCATGGTCCAAGAAATGATAAAAACTATGATAGAAAGGTAAATAAAAAGGCAAAGACAAAGGCATTGTTTACAATTCTTTCAAAGAAATTAAAAGATGGAGAAATATTGTTTGTTGATTCTTTGAAATTTGAAAAGCCAAAAGCAAAAGATGCAAAGGAAACTCTAATTTCTTTTGCAAAAATAAAAGGATTTGAAAAATTTGTTACAAAGCCAAAAAATGTAGCAGTTATAACTATAGACAAAAAATATCCAGAATTGGTAAAGAGTTTCAAGAACTTTGGCAATTTAGAAGTTGAAGAATTCAGAACAATAAATCCAGTATCAATTCTAAATCACAAATATCTTGTTATTTCTAATCCAAAGGAATCATTAAAGATATTTGATAAATAAAATATATGAAAACACTTATAAATTCAGATATCATATTGAGACCAAGGATTACTGAGAAATCAGGAATTATGAATGAATCTTTGAATGTTTATACATTTGAAGTAACAAAGAATGCTACAAAGGATTCAGTAAGCAAAGTAATCAAGACACTTTACAAGGTAACACCAGAAAGTGTAAGAATAGTAAACCTTCCAGCAAAGAAAGTTTTTGTAAGAGGAAGAGTAGGTAGACAATCATCAATCAAGAAAGCCCTTGTTTATCTTAAGAAAGGGGATAAGATAGAAATCGCATAAATAATATAAAAAGTATGAAAAGTTATAACCCAAACACACCATCAAGAAGACATATGACTACGATTCCATATCGTAATTATATTACTACTTCAGAACCATATAAGGCTCTTACAAAGGGTATGAAGAGAGATATGGGTAGAAATTCTGCTGGTCGTATAACAGTAAGACATAAGGGAGGTGGTAATTCAAAATTGTACAGAATTATTGATTTTAAATATGATAAGAAAAATGTCCCTGCAAAAATTCTTACAATAGAATACGATCCATTCAGAACAGGATTTATTGCCTTGGCTCAATATGCTGATGGTGAAAAGAGATACATTCTTGTACCAAAGAACATGAAAGTCGGAGATAAGTTTTTGATTTCAGAAAATGCTTCAATCGAAACAGGAAATAGACTTCCTTTGAAAAAAATACCAGTTGGAACATTTGTTTACAATATAGAAGTAAAACCATTAGGTGGTTCAAAATTGGTAAGATCTGCTGGTTCATTTGCACAAGTTATTGCAAATGATGCTGGATATACTCATATAAAACTTCCATCAACTGAAATCAGAAAAGTTCATGATAATGCTTGGGCTACTGTCGGTACTGTTTCAAATGATGAAAATCGTCTAGTAAATATTGGTAAAGCTGGAAGATCTCGTTGGTTAGGTATACGTCCTACTGTTCGTGGTTCTGCTCAAAACC
>CAYTNX010000073.1:0-3115 GCA_964439365.1 uncultured Candidatus Saccharibacteria bacterium
AAACGAAGACCGTGAAGCTTTCCGATCACTTCAACTTCAAGGTTGATCAGACGGAGTATAAAGCGACATGGGTTTTCCCCGCCGATTTCCCTCGGCAGGCGCGAAGGGTGTTTAATACGGTACTCAGAAAGATTCTGTTCGAGGAGATTCGTGGAAAAAGGGGCCTCGCCTATAGCATCGGAACTGACCACAAATGCTTTCAGGATGTGTACGAGTATGAAATTGCTGGCAGGATCAGTCCCGATGCAACACTCTACATTGACGAGCTTGTTCGGAAATGCATCTCGATGGTTCCATCGAGGCGCGACCTCTTCGATCGCAAGCTCAAGTCGTGCGAGCAGAAGTATCTCATGATCGATCTTTCTGGATCAGGACTTGCGGAAGAATCAGCAAGCGACATGGTGTCGGATCATCGAATCATTCCCATGCAGGAAGTGTGGGATGAATTACACAAGGTCACGTTCGAGCAGATGGCTGAAGCCGCTGCACTTCTGAGTCCCGAACGACAATACACATTCATCACCTATCCATAAAAAGATAGCTGATGAAGCACAGACCATTGAGTCACAAAAACTCAATGGTCTTTCTATATATAAATATATTTTTTATACATTATCTGTGCCCCCACCAGGAATCGAACCTGGATTTCCTCCTTAGGACGGAATTGTTCTATCCATTGAACTACGAGGGCCGCTTCGTATCATAAATCAAAAATCTATGATACAGAAGTCTTTACTTTATACCAAGGGCATTAGCAAGTCGACCTTCCTCAAAACCAACCATTACTTGGCCATCAATATCTATTACAGGAACACCCATTTGACCTGATTTATCAATCATTTCCTTTCTCTTTTCCAAATCAGTAGCGACATTATAATCTGTAAATTGAATATTGTGTTCATTCATAAAATCTTTTGCCATATGGCAAAAATGACATGTTGGAGTAGAATAAATTTTTATATTTTTCATATTTTTCGAATTAATACTAATAAGTCAGGATATTATATCACAAAGTATTTAAATACTAATGAAATAGTCTATACCAAAAACCATGAGTGGTGGTCGATATAGACAATGAGCTTGTAGCCGCTTTATCTTCTATAATAACAGCTACTTTTTCACCATCTTTTACTACTCTAAACTTACTTCTAATTTCATCTTCTATACCCTGTTCTGTTTTCAAATATTCAAGAGAAGATGCTAGATTCTTTTCCCTGTCCAAGATTTTTTGCAATTCCATTTTATCACGCTCTAGATTTTCCAGACTCAAAATGTTTTTATTATAGACTTTCCACAGAGAATGAGCCGAAATAACAAAGACAATAAACAAAACGAACAAAGTAAATGGAGAATACATCAATCTTCTAATTCTATTTTTCTTTCTAAATTCAAGCATTGAATTTTATTATTACTATAGTATACTATGTTTTACTTATGTTATTCCACAGAAATACAAGAAAAGTAGCAAATATTGCCATAATAATTATAGGCATTTTGGTTATATTGAGTATGGTTTTGCTTTCTTTTTCCTATCTAATACAGCAATAATTCATACGGACTTATTCTAATCCGTTCTCATCATTTTTATAAACACATCCTGTGGAATATTTACATTTCCCCTTCCCAATTCCTTCATTTTCTTCTTTCCTTCTTTTTGTTTTTCCCACAATTTCATTTTTCTTGTTCTATCACCACCATACATATGTTGAGTAACATTCTTTTGCATACCCGTAAGAGTTTCTGAGGCAATTATACGACCAAGAGCTTTACCTTGTATTTTTAAGGTAAACATTTGTCTTGGCAAAACTTTATGCAATTTTTCAACCGCAGACTTTGCCTCTTCTTCAAGTCTTTTACGAGATACAACTTTTGTAAAAGCAATAACAGGCTCATCAGCAACCAAAATATCCAATCTTGCAACATCAGCTTCTCTCATTTCAGCTATTTCATATGATATAGAAGCAAAACCAGAAGAAACACTCTTTATTTCATCAAAAAAATTTCTCATCAATTCACGCAATGGCATTATAAGAGTAAGAGAAGTTCTATTTTCACCAAAATTCTCTGTAGAAGATACTTCACCTTCATGATTGAATACACTTTGCATTATAACTCCCAAATAATCTGGGGGTGTAATTATTTTCATCTTTACCAATGGCTCATATACTTTCTTTATTTCATGATCATCAGGAAAAAATACAGGAGAATAAATCATCACTTCCTTGCCGGTTTTTAATTCTACTTTGTATGTAATACTTGGTATTGTTACAACAAGGTTTAAATTGAATTCTCTTCTAAGTCTCTCAGTAATAATCTCCAAATGTAGCATTCCCAAAAAACCACAACGAAATCCTCTACCCAATGTTCCAGAAGCTTCTTCTTCATGAGTAAAAGATGAATCAGAAAGTCTAAGTCTACCCAAAGCCATGCGTAGAGAATTGAAATCATCCTGACTTTCTGGATATACAGATGCCCAAACCACAGGTCTAGGAGACATATACCCATGTAATGGTGGTAATAAATCTTTTGTAGAAGAAACAGTATCTCCGACAGAAGCTATTCCTGGTTGTTTTATACCAGTTACTATATAACCTATTTCTCCAGCGCTTAAAGATTCTGTAGGAGTATCATCAGGAGCAAAAATACCCACCTCCAAAGCCTGAAATTTTTCTTCTGAAACCTTAAATAACAATTGATCATGTCTTTTTACAGATCCATTCATAACTCTCACATAAACTATTACACCCTTATGATTTGAATATTGAAAATCGAAAACTAGAGATCTAAATTCATTTGTATTGTCTGGTGATTTTGGAGCAGGAACTCTTTCAATAATCTCATCGAGCAAATCTACAACCCCTTCACCTGTTTTACCAGATACTTTTAATACATCTTCTTCTGAACAATCGAGCAATTCACATACCTCATGCATAACTTCATTTATACGAGCCAAAGGTGAATCTATTTTTGAAATTACAGGAATAATAGTCAAACCAGATTCTCTAGCCATATTTAATGTAGTAAGAGTTTGAGCCTGTACACCCTGAGTGGCATCAACCAAAAGTATAGAAGCCTCTACAGCTTTCAAAGCTCTAGAAAATTCATAAGAAAAATC
>CAYTNX010000074.1:0-951 GCA_964439365.1 uncultured Candidatus Saccharibacteria bacterium
GGCTTTTGCAAATGCCAATGGTAGTCCTAGAATTGCAGTTGCTCCAAATTTATTCTTATTTTTTGTAGCATCTAGTTCCATCATCTTTTTATCCAAAGATACTTGATCCCATTTTTTTCCTATCAAAGCTTTTGCTAAAAGTGTATTGGCATTTTTTACAGCTTTCAATACACCCTTACCACCGTATCTTTTGTCATTATCTCTAAGTTCTACCGCCTCATGGCTTCCTGTTGATGCTCCAGAGGGTACAGAAGCTCTACCGAAAGAGCCATCTTTCAATGTTATATCTACTTCTACCGTTGGATTTCCTCTTGAATCTAGTATTTCTCTTGCAACAATTTTTGATATCTTTGACATATATTTTCTTTCCGCCAATGGCGATTAATTTTTAATGGCTTCTATTATAGCAAATATTGGTATTTCTTTTCTAATCCTATTTTCTTCTTCGGCTCTTGGGCCTTTTAAGCTTTCTCTATGTGAAATCCATTCTTCAAAACGTCCTATCAAAAATCCTGCTTTATTTAATGATTTAAAATATGATTGAAATGGTCTGTGAAAGGTAATCGTATACTTCTTGTTTTCTTTTTTTGTTTCTCCTGGATTCATTTCGATTTTTTCTTTTATATCAGACATATATGAATCTATTCTTCTGTATTGTTTGTTATTTTTTTCATCCCATTGCCAGCTAGAGTTTTTGGGAATACGAAAAGATGGATGATTTATTATTATAAATAATTTGCCTTTATCTTTTAGAACCCTGTTTACTTCTTTAAATGTTCCATAAATATTTTCAATATTTTGTATTGCAAGTACTATTATTGCTTTATCTATTGAATTGTCTTTGCAGAAAGATAAATTGTCTGAGGGTGTTGTAAAGAATTCGATATTTTTTGATGAATGTAGTTTTGCAATACCTATCAATTCTTTTGATATATCACAACCTATTACTTT
>CAYTNX010000074.1:961-3032 GCA_964439365.1 uncultured Candidatus Saccharibacteria bacterium
CCCCCAGATTCATTTATAGCTCTAGAAAAAAAGCCTTGACCACAAGCTATATCAAGCACCGTCTCATTTTTTTGTGGTGATAATAATCTTAATAGATTTGGTAGTATAACTTCTTTTTGATAAGTATCTTCTTTGTTTTCTAGCAAATCATCATACCATTCTGCTACCTTTCCCCATGAAGTATCTTTTTTTTCCATTTTTTCTTATTTTATTATCTTTCTTGCTTCTGATACTGCTTCTTTTTCTTCACCTGATAATTCATATTCTGAAACCCCGGCTTTTATGGGTTTTGAATATACACTAACATGTTCTCTAGAGTATAGGCTAGATATTACAACTCCATTATTTTCTTCATTTAGAAAGGCTGTAGCAAAGCTTTGATTTCCTCCTGATCCATTTCCTTTAAATGGATTAAATCTGACAGTGTGTACTGCCTGAACACTTTTCTTGATTCTTTTTTCTACAGTTGTTAAGTATTTTTCAAGCTCTGTTCTAAAATTCTCAAGGTCTTTTATCGAAGTATTTATAGAGTTTAATGAATCATCCAAGTTTTTTGATGAAGAACCTATAAGAAATTTCTTCAATTTCATATGCATATTGATAATCAAAACAACCAAGACAATAACTGCTATTGTAAGTATTATGAGAGATATGGTTGTTGTGTCCATTGTAAAGTTCATGATAGAAGTATAGAATACTTTTTAAGTTATGAAAAGAATATATTTGGATTATGCTTCTACAACACCAGTCGATAAGACTGTTCAAAAGATTATAAAAAAATTCTCTAATATAGAATATGCAAATCCCTCCGCTCTTTATGCTTCTGCTATAAAATCAAAAAACATAATAAATGATGCTAGAGAGAAAATAGCCTCTATTTTGCATGCACATTCTGATGAAATCATTTTTACATCAGGTGGTACAGAATCAAATAATATAGCGATTCAAGGTATAACAGGTGGACATATTATAATAAGCTCTATAGAACATTCTTCTATTTTAGAAACAGCAAAAAAACTTGAGGAAAGGGGAGTTAAGGTTACTTATTTACCGGTTGATAATAATGGATTGATTGATTTGGATTTATTAAAAAAATCTATAACAAAAGAAACCGTACTGGTTTCTATTATGACCGTAAATAATGAAATAGGTTCAATACAACCTATTCAAGATATAGCAAAAGTAATAAGAGATTATAGAAAGGAATTTGATACTAAATATCCTATTTTTCATACAGATGCTTGTCAGGCACCATTGTATTTACCTTTATTTGTTGAAAAAATGAATATTGATATTTTGACTTTGGATTCTACAAAATTGTATGGACCCAAGGGTATTGGGCTTTTATATATAAAAAGAGGGGTGGAATTGAAGTCTATTATCTTTGGAGGTAGTCAGGAAAAAGGAATTCGTCCTGGTACAGAGAATGTTCCGGCAATAATGGGTTTTTGTACAGCATTAGAAATAGCAGAGAAGATTAGAGAAAAAGAATTTATCAGAATTTCTTATTTGAAAAATTATTTTGTAAAAGAAATATTAAAAATAAATCCAAATATAAAGATAAATGGTGATTTGTCAAAATCTATTCCTCATATATTAAATATATCTATACCAAATATAGACAATGAATTTTTTGTTTTGCAATCGGACGCTAGGGGTGTGGAATGTTCTACAAAAAGTGCTTGTCTTAAAGATGAAGATGAATCATATGTTCTTAGAGCAATAGGATCAAATTCTAAAAATTCAGTAAGGTTTTCTTTTGGAAAATTTACAGATAAATCTCAAATTAAAAAGACTATAAGTATTATTAAAAGTATTCTTAAGAAATAAAAGCAAAGTAGAAGCAAAATAAAATAGAGCAAAAGAGGGGGGTGTAAAAGAAAGCATAAAAGAAAGAGTGCCCCGAACCCTAACGGGTTCGGGGCACAGGGACTTGATCATGAAAGGGGGTTCGGTTATTGGCTTTTTAGGGCATGTACCGAGACCAGGCTATTCACAATCAGTTTCCCGGAAGACCGATATCTATTGCTCTTTTCGCATGGCAGGCATGCATCTGAGCGTGTGTTTCCAT
>CAYTNX010000075.1:0-2816 GCA_964439365.1 uncultured Candidatus Saccharibacteria bacterium
GCTACAAAGTCTGGAAAGGTATGGGTTAGAGTTTTCCCAGACAGACCATTTACACAAAAGCCTCCAGAGGTTAAACTCGGAAAGGGTAAGGGAGATCCAGTAGGATTCGTAGCTCAGGTAAAGGCTGGTCGTATACTCTTTGAAATTGACGGAGTTGATGATAAGGTAGCACAAGAGGCTTTGAGAAAGGCTGGTACAAAAATATCAGTAAAAACAAAGATAGTTAGTAGAAATATGATGTAATATAAGCTTATAGCCAAAAACATGAAAGAATTAAAGAACAAAAGCATAGAAGAATTGAAAAATCTCATAATAGAAAAAAGAGAGATTATCAGAAATTTTAGATTTGGCTCAGCTGGAAGTAAAACAAAAAATGTTAAACTTGGTCATACAACAAAGAAAGATATAGCCAGAATAATGACAGAATTAACATTGAGATCAAAGGCTGCAAAATAATAGAGAAGAATAAAAAAATGGAAAAGAAAAATATACAAAAGAATACAGTATCAAAACCAGAAGCAAAGAGAAAGGTTCTTTCTGGGGTTGTTGTATCTGACAAAATGAAAGATACAATAGTCGTACTTGTAAATAGATATGTAAAGAATAAGAAATATCAAAAATTCATAAATTTACATAAGAGATACAAGGTTCATGATGCTGGAAATACAAAGAAAATTGGTGATAAGGTGATGATCGAATCATGCAGACCGATTTCAAGACATAAGTCTTTTAAAGTTATAGCATAATAAAAATTTTATGATTCAACCAAGATCAATAGTAAGAATAACAGATAATTGCGGAGCTAAAGTAGGCCGAATTTTCAAAGTGCTAGGAAGTTCAAAGAAGCGCTATGCTGAAATAGGTGATTTGGTTGTTTTGTCTGTGCAAAAAGCAGAACCAAGAAAAGCTATAAAGAAAAAGGATGTTCTACAAGGCGTTGTCGTAAGACAAGTAAAAGCTTATAGAAGAAAAGACGGATCTTATATTCGTTTTGATGAAAATTCAGTTGTTATACTTGAAAAGGGAAAGAAAGAACCTATTGCAGGACGTATATTCGGTCCAATTCCTAGAGAATTGGCAGAAAAAGGTTTTCAGACAATAGCTTCAAAAGCACCTGAAATAGTATAGATTTAATTTACAGAAATACCATGAAAATAAAAAAAGATGATAATGTAATAGTGTTAACAGGAAAAGACAAGGGAAAAACTGGTAAGGTTCTTAAGGCTATGCCAAAAGAAAACAGAGTGGTTGTTTCTGGTGTAAATATGTTCAAGAAAAATCAGAGACCAACAAAGCAAGGACAAAAAGGACAGGTTGTAGAAAAGAATGGTTCAATAGATGTTTCAAATGTCGCTCTTGTTGATGCTGTCAAAAAAGAGAAGAAGACAGTTAAGAAAAATAAATAGATATGAAAACAAATACAGTAAAAACTACATATGAATTGAATAAAGGATCTTTTGATGCTTTAAAGGGTAAATTTGCATACAAGAATCCAATGCAAGCACCAACACTTTCAAAGTTGGTTATAAGTACTGGTACAGGTTCTGTAAAAGATAAGAAAAAGGTTGAATTGATATCAGATAGACTATCAAAAATCACAGGACAAAAGCCTGCTCCAAGATCAAGTAAAAAATCTATAGCTTCTTTTAAAGTAAGACAGGGTGATTTGGTTGGATATCAAGTAACTCTTAGAGGAAAGAGAATGTATGATTTTATTGATAAATTAGTTCATATTGCTTTACCAAGAACAAAAGACTTTAGAGGTATTACAAAGACTGCAGTAGATCAAATGGGTAATTACACTTTGGGAATAAAGGAGCATACAATTTTCCCTGAAACATCAGATGAAGATTTGAAGGATGTTTTTGGATTCGGTATTACTATAGTTACTACATCAAAAAACAAAGAAGAAACACTAGCTTTTCTAGAATACTTAGGCTTTCCTTTCAAGAAGGAGGAGTCAAAGAAGAAATAGTCAAAAGTGTTGACTTCGATACCTTGTTTTGATAGTATGAGCACACGTTCTAGAAAACAAATAAATACAATAGAACTAGCGATTGGAAGTGAAGCCTAAAAAGCCAAACTAACCAATCCCTGTTTTAATTTAAAAAACGTAAAATATGGCAAAAGCATCAGTAAAAGCAAGGGCAGCAAAGACACCGAAATTCAATTCGAGAGTTGTTAGACGTTGCTTTAGATGTGGTAGAAAGAATGGCTATATGAGAGATTTTGATTTGTGTCGTATTTGTTTTAGAGAGTTCGCTAATGAAGGAGTTATTCCTGGTATAAAGAAATCATCATGGTAACAGACCCAATTGCAGATTTTATAATTAGAATAAAGAATGCTAGTGATGCAGGTAAGGCTTCAATATCTGTTCCTTATTCAGCATTAAAAGAAAATATTGCTCATACTCTTGTAAAAGGTGGTTATATTTCTTCTGTAGAATCAAAAGGAAAGAAAATTGAGAAAACATTAGAAATAAATCTATCTTACATAGGTGGTGAACCTAGAGTTAATGGTATAGATCGTATTTCAAAGCCATCAAGAAGATTGTATCAAAAAGCAAAAGACATCAGAATGTTTAAGAGTGGTTTTGGAAATACAGTTCTTTCTACACCACAAGGTATTATGTTGGATATTGATGCAAAGAAAGCAAAGGTCGGTGGAGAGATATTATTTAAAATCTGGTAATAAAAATTTTATGTCAAGAATTGCAAAAAAACCTATTCAGATACCAGAAAAAACAGAAGCAACATACACTCCTGGTATTTTGGCTGGAACTTTGACTATCAAAGGTCCCCTAGGAGAAATCAAA
>CAYTNX010000076.1:0-2811 GCA_964439365.1 uncultured Candidatus Saccharibacteria bacterium
ATTATGACTTTTAAATATTCTACTATTTTCCATATTATTATTTAAATAATTATCTATTATTTTTACTTAATCTCTCAAAATATCCAATTCTTTTATAGACCAAATGCTTATATTATTTGAAAAAGAATTTAAACTAAAAATAGATATAGAAAATAATGACAATAATGATATAGCTAACATTATTTCAAATATCAAAAAAGCTCTGTTTTTAATTTTTGAGGTTATTGGTGATTTCATAAATTGGCAATATTATAGACAAAGCGATAGAACCTACAATCAAACCCATAAAAATCATAAGAGTAGGCTCTAAAATAGAAGAAATTCTTTTTAAAATAATATCTAGATCTTGTTCAAATATTTTTGAACAATTTTTCATCATAATTGATAAATTGCTGGTCTTTTCACCCAATTCACACATATCAATCATTGTCTTTAGAAAAATTTTTTCATAATTTTTAAGACAAATATGCATTGCAATACCTCTCAAACATAATATATTCATATTATTGAAGGCATCTTTATAGACCAAATTATTTGAAGATTCTAAAGAAAATTTAAAAATATCAGATACAGATCTATCAGAATCCAAAAACACCTGAGTGACGGAACAGAAAGTTCTGCATGTATTTATTTTTATATAATCACCAATAATCGGTAATCTTAAATATAAATTATCAATAATCTTCATCATTTTTATTGATCTTTTTATTATTAATCTCAATAAAAAATAAATAATTATAGAAAAAATAATAAAATACAAACCATAAGATGAAGAAAGTTCATAAATAATTTTAATAATTTTTGTAGGTAATGGTAATTCTATATTTAAACTATTGAGCATTGGCAATATCTTGGGGAAAATATACATAACAAGAAAAATAGCCATAAATATAGTGGTTATAAAAATAAAAATCGGATAAATCAATGTGCTAATCATTTTTTTGAATAATTCATTCTTCTTTTCCAAATTCTCAGATATATAATTGAGAGAATTTATTAAATTCCCAGAATATTCTCCGTTTTTTATAAAGACAATAAGTAAATTGTCGAAATTGGAATTTGATTGTTCAATTGATTTTGATAAAGATAATCCCCTTTCACAATCAGATATGATTTGATCATAAACCTTAATTCTTTCTTTAGAATTTTCTATAAACTTTATGAATTTTAGAGAATCGATAAGAGAAATATTTGCATTCAAAAGCAAAGACAATCTTTGGGCAAAAAAAATTTGATTTTGTATTTTGAATGATTTTTTAAATTTCATATTATTTGTCATTTATAACCCTCATCACCTCTTCTCTAGAAGTAATGCCTTTAGAGACCTTGTCCATACCATCTTCATACATAGAAATAAAACCTTTGGTTTTTGAATATCTATTTATTTCTGAAAGAGAAACATGAGACATTATGTATTTTCTCAATTCTTCATCTATCAATAATGTCTCCGCGATGACTGTTCTGCCTTTATAACCTTGATTCAAACAATAAAGACAGCCTATGCCCTTGCACTCGGAACATATTTTCCTTACAAGTCTTTGGGCGATTACAAGGGATAATGTAGAAGCAATGAGATATGAATCTATTTTCATATCAAAAAATCTAGGTATAACACCCAAAGAAGAATTTGTATGCAAAGTAGATAATAATAAATGCCCAGTTAGAGAAATATTTGTGGCAATTTGAGCTGTCTCCGTATCTCTTATTTCACCAACCATAATAATGTCTGGATCTTGTCTTACTATAGATCGCATACAATTTGAAAATGTATTGCCATGATGAGAATGTAGCTGTATCTGACGCACACCTGGAATAGCATATTCTATAGGGTCTTCTAAGGTTATGATGGAATTACTTCTAGATGAAAGAGATGATATAAGTGTATATAAAGTAGAAGTTTTGCCAGAGCCTGTGGGACCAGTAACCAAAATCATCCCCTGATTGAAAGAAAGAGATGTATTTATTCTATCTATATCATGATTTGAAAAGCCAAGTTTTGATAAATCCATTAAATCATTTTCTTTTTTCAAAATTCTAAGAACTGCATTTTCTCCATAATGAGTGGGTATAATAGAAACCCTTATATCACATTCACATGTACCCTGATTAAAACTGAATCTTCCATCTTGAGGAATAAAATGTATATCTGTACGTAAACCAGAAATAATTTTTATTCTTGATATAAGTTCTTGATGATTTTCATCTTTTATAGTGTCTATATAGGTCAAAACCCCATCTATTCTAAATCTGATAACAATACCAGATTCTGTAGGATCAATATGTATATCTGAAGAATTTTTATAATATGCATTATGAATAATAGAATCTACCAATTCGACAATAGACTGAATATCATGCAAATATCTATCATTTGTATTTATCTTATATAAATTTTCTTTCATAAAAAAACAATACCAATAATGCCTAAAGAAAATTTAAATATATTATAAAGATATGATAAAGATATTCACAAAACACTAAATATTGACGCCCTTGCTAAAGACTATATATGTGGTAATATTTTGAACTGGACTTGCTGTTTCCTACCACTGTGGGGTGGCTAAGGAATAAAAACAGCGATTGAAAACAACTGGAGGTATAATGCATTATGCATAATGGCGAAGTCGGATTCACTCTTGCTACTGGCCCCAGGGCCTGCGGCAAAAGTACCCTGCTGTCTATCGTGCACAAGCTCATGAATAATGAGCATGTCGTGTTCACCGACACGAGTGAAATCATCTGTGCACACGTGGACAAGGGTACCGAGATCGGCAAACTACTCCGAGCTCATCTTGAGGATATGCACTCTGG
>CAYTNX010000077.1:0-2790 GCA_964439365.1 uncultured Candidatus Saccharibacteria bacterium
TAATTCAATTATGAAATAGGCTTTTTTATCATCTGGTATAGCTATCAAATCACCATTTTTATTTTCTATAGTACAAACAAAAGAATCTCTAGCTCTTTTTACAATACAAATAACCTCAGCGGTCTTTTGACCATATGAGTTTTTATTACCCAATTTAACTTCCACAATATCACCGTTTTGAGCTGTATTTAGAAAGCCTTCTTCTACGATAATATCCTTTTCTTTGTTTTCAGGGTCTTTTATATAGCCAATTCCTTTTCTATTCGTACTTATTTGGCTTGTTATGTGTTTGTCTTTCACCTCTTTATTTTAATACTATACTTAATGTTGATTACTATACATCATATTGCCTTTTTATAATAGTTCTGATAGGATGTTGCCTATGTTAAAGATAAGATTACAACGCGTGGGAAGAAAGCATGAACCTGTTTTTCGCTTGGTTTTGACTGATTCTAAGAATGGTCCAAAAAGTGGAAAGTATTTGGAAGTTTTGGGTTCTTATGATCCTAGAAAAGAAAACAAGGCAGAACAGTTCAATGTTACAAAAATAAAAGAATATATATCAAAAGGCGCTAAGCTTTCTGATACTGTTCACAATTTCCTAATTTCAAAGAAAGTTATAGAAGGTAAAAAAATAAATACATTACCAAAACGAACTCCTATAAAGAAAGAAGTTCCTGCTGATTCAAAAGAAGTAAAGGCTGAAGTAAAGACAGAGGCTCCAGTAGCTGAGGCAAAAGTAGAAGAAACTCCTGCGGCTTAGTGTTTGAATCAAATAATATCCTTAAAATAAGCGTTTTTATTATGTTGAAAACTTATATTGCTCTACTAGAGTAATGAATGTACAATTGTACTGTACCAAGTGTTCTTTTTATGTTAATAATGTAGTTTGATTTTATAAGATAAACAAAACAGAAATGAATAACAATATAGATCAGCAATTTTTAGATTTTGTAGTTAAGTCTTTGGTGGACAATCCAAACGATGTAAAAATAACTCGTACTGTAGATGAAATGGGTGTTCTAATGACATTAGAAGTAAATGCAGCAGATATGGGTAAGGTTATCGGAAGATCTGGTAATACAGCAAAGGCAATAAGAACTCTTTTGAGAGTTGTAGGAATGAAGAATAATTCAAGAGTAAATCTTAAAATAAATGAACCAGAGGGAAGTGTAAAGCCTGTTTCAGAAAAAGCTTCAAAGACAGTAGATGAAGCAATGGCAGATTTGAAACTTTAGACAGAATATACTCTAGTCAAAATGAGAAAAGTGTGATAATATAATGTCACGCTTTTTTCATTATGAATTTTCATATAATTTCACTTTTCCCTCAAGCATTGGATTCTTATATAAATGAATCCATAGTAAAAAGGGCAATAGAAGACAAGAAAATCAGGATTAAATTTTATAATCCAAGAGATTTTACTAATGGCTCTAGTTATTCTGATAGAAGAGTTGATGATAAGCCTTATGGTGGTGGTCCGGGTATGGTTATAGAGGCTTTACCAGTAATAAAAGCCATATCAAAAGTACTTTCTAAAATAAAAAATAAAAATAAAGTAAAGATTATTTGGTTTTCACCTTCAGGAAAGCAATTTGATACAGATAATGCAAAGAAAATTGCTAAAAAATACACAGATATCATTATGATTTGTGGTAGATATGAAGGTATTGATGCAAGAGTCAAAAAAGTCTTTAAGGTTGAGAAAATTTCAATTGGCCCTTTTATTCTTACTGGAGGGGAATTGCCGGCTATGATTTTGATAGATACTATTTCTAGACAGATAAAGGGGGTTTTGGGTGATATCAATTCCCTTGAAGAAAGTAGAATAGCTTCACCCGATGTTTATACAAGACCAGAGACTATAGAATTTAATAAAAAGAAATACAAGGTTCCCAAAGTTCTTTTATCTGGCAATCATAAACTCATAGATAAGTGGAGAGAAGAAAATAGATAAAATAATAAATTGTTTTTGTTATTTGTATCTTTGATTATCCACAGATTGATTTCTATTTAGAATGTTATAATAATGGTTATGAAAAAAAATAACTCCCCATTATTTATCCTGCCTTTAATTGTAATATTATCATTTTTTATAAATAGTGTTTCCGTAAATGCTCAAACAAGCAAGACTAGCCCTGCTTCAGACATAAAAGTAATACCCGAAGAAATAAATCAAATAGATCAATTACCAAATACCGTAAATTGTTTTGATTATTACAAATTTGGCAGTATAAAGGTAGATATGCAATCAGCCAGCTCTATTATAAGTGCTGGTTCTCCTATTTCAGTAAAAACCATAATCAAAAATACAAATGATTATCCTATAGTTGATGGCCTACTTTTTATAAAAGTCTATAAAATCAATACTTCAAACAAAGGCAATGGAAATGATTTGGTGGATCAATTCATTGCAAAAGACAATATAAACCTAGATGCAAATGGCTTTGTAAACACAAAATTTGATTGGAATATACCTTCTTATGCTGTTTCCGGTGATTATAGAATAGCTTCTTATTTCATTTCTCAAGAAAAATTCAATCTACTAGGCTTGAGCTTTACTGATGATGTGATGGGGAATTATATTGAGTTCAAAATAAAAGGCGAACAGAAAAATGGTATTTATTTTGATAAAAGTCAGGTAAAAGTAGCAAGTACTTCATACAGATTCTTGGCATTTACACCAAGTTTGGATTCAAAAATATCAGTACCAATAAACGCAGTATTAGTAAATGATTCTTCTGAAATAAGAGATACAGCTGTTACCATAAAAACATATTCTTGGGATGG
>CAYTNX010000078.1:0-2711 GCA_964439365.1 uncultured Candidatus Saccharibacteria bacterium
TTTGCTTCAAAATATGAATCAATTACAAAAAACTCCACACTTTCTTTATCTAGTAAATTTCCTATTATATTCAACCCATGACCATAAGCATTGCTTTTTAATACAGGAGCAAGACCTTTTTCTGATGCTATTTTTCTAAACTCATTAAGATTGTTCAATAAAGAGGATTTTGATATTTCTATATTAACGAGTGAAGAAATATTGTCTTTCTTTGTAATCATTTTGACTATACTCTTCAAGACTTTTTTCATTGTCATATTTTACTATTATTAGTACATATTTTGATACTTGACATTATGACTCTAATATGCTAGACTCTTATTAGATATGAGTAAGGGTCTTTTTGTCAAGATCAAGGGGGCTGTCAACGCTTTTCTCCTCGGTGCCTTCTTCGTGGTGGCGTACGGGGCGATGTTTTACTCCGTCATCCTCATCTCGAGGAATCACCCTGGGGTGTATTGAGGCAAGCCTGAGGGTCGAATGTATGGCTCATGCCTTTGATTGGTTTGGGGGTTGCTGAGCCATAGGGGCAAAGCCTTTAAGCCCGGAATTACAGGCATTTGTCACTTGGGTGTTCGTGAACTCTCTGGGGCCCTGACAAAGCTCAATAGATTCAAATACTCAATGTGTATGGCTTGCGTATTGGCCAAGAATAATACGGATCAAAGACCCAGATTGCCATCGTGCAGTCTGGGTCTCTTCTATTTGCACTTTTTAATAATATAGTATATAGTATTTTGGCTATGTCACAGATTCAACTTATACAAATAAAGAACAAAGAAACAGGCGAAACCTATTGGACTCGTAAAAATAAGAAGAAAGTAGAGAGAAAAATAGAGTTGAAGAAATTCAGCAAAAAACTTCGCAAGCATGTGGTTTTTAAAGAAGGAAAGAAATAAGTAAAAGGCCCTTACAAGGGTTTTTTACTTATGGTATAGTTTAAATGTTATTTTAAATTGTATTGTAGGGGCGATTAGTTAAGTGGCATAACTGCGGTCTCCAAAACCGCTGTCGGGGGTTCGATTCCTCCATCGCCCGCAAAATATTGTTTTGTTTGCAAATAAGGAATCGAAAGCCGGAGCGCGACGGCGCGAGGCGGGGTCGCGGGCGAGCCGAGCACGGCGAGACCTGTGACCGATTCCTCCATCGCCCGCAGAATATTGTTTTATTTGCAAATAAGGAATCGAAAGCCGGAGCGCGCAAGTTTTTTTTGTCTAAAAAAACAAACCCGATCGTTTGTTGGGGATCGGGTTTAGTTTGCTCAAGCAGTTTTGTGTTGCTTGATAAAAGAGGAGAAGGAAAGCATGCCGAGTACGGGCAATTCCTCCACTTTCTTTTTTGTTTTCTTGCTATGTTTTTTGTCGGATATTGGCCTACGTTTGTTTTTCATTTCAGTCCTTTCCCATTGCTTTTCTTCCTGAAAAATACCATAAAATATAAGGATGTGCAAGTATTATTTTTGTATCCAATTTATATTTTTATTTCTTTTAAACCAAACATTTTGTCTTTTTGCATATTTACATATTTCTAAAAATAATTTCTCAATCATTTCTTCTTTTGATATTTTTTTATTTAAATATCTTGAAATATATCTATATTCCAATCCCAATTCCTCCATTCTTTCCCAAGATAAGCCATTGTCATGTAATTTTTTGACTTCTTCAATCATTCCCTCATTTAATCTATTTAAAAGTCTAATACGTATTCTTTCTTTCAATTTATCAAAAGGGTAATTTAGACCAATCCACATTACATCATATTGTGATTCATTCTTTTTGATTTCTGGTATATGACCTAGAGATTTTGCTATTTCTATAGATCTTATCAATCTTTGTCTATTATTTTTTTCAGAATTATTTAGACTATTTGCATATTTTTCATCCAATGATTTTAAGATTTCAAATAATTCTTCAGAATTTTTATTTTCCAATTCCTCTCTGAGTTTGTCATTGTGTTTTACATCCGGGTATTCTATATCATTTATAAGTGAATCTATATAAAAACCGGTACCTCCGCAAATTATGGGCAATTTATTTCTTAAAATTATTTCTTCTATAGCTTTCTTTGCTTCTACTCTGTAATTTTCTACTGTAAATTTTTCTTTAGGATCCAATACATCCAATAGATAATGTTTGATTCCTTTCATTTCAAAATCTTTTATCTTTCCTGTACCTATATCCAATCCTTTATAGACCTGTCTAGAATCAGCAGATATTATTTCTCCATTATTTTTTTGAGCATATTCAACAGCAAAATCACTTTTACCAACAGCTGTCGGTCCTACTATTGCTATCAATTTAATTTTTTTGTTTGTATTATTCATATCTACAGACTTGTTTATCTTTTGTTGAATGTAATGTACAATACTATTGGAGGAAATCAAAATGTCTTTTTTGCCTCGATTCGTAGATCAGCGATACGATTTGTGGTGTCCGATTTTGGGTAAAATCGAGAGACAAGCGCTTGGATCAAATGGTGACAGGAGGGAAGTCATTCTCACTGAATTGAAAGATACAGTGAGAGATCCAAAGGTCGAAAGGCAGGAGATTCTCAGTCGTTTTAATATCTTGGCAGAATCCTATGGACTCGATCCTTTTACGGATAAGGATCTTTTTTGAGTCCATCTGTCAGTTTGCATTCTCCACCGGCTTTTATGGGCGGTGGAGAACTTTTATATATGTGCCGAAGGAGAGACTTGAACTCTCATGGGT
>CAYTNX010000079.1:0-2661 GCA_964439365.1 uncultured Candidatus Saccharibacteria bacterium
TTAAACTTTTATCTACAGATGATGAGGATGAGGCTTATAAATACGTAGAACATTTGGATCATATAAACAATGAGAGAAAAGGTGTGGTTGCTTCTTTGGTAAAAGAGGTAAAGAAAATAATCAATGAAAGACAAAAAGAAAAAACAAGATCAGTAATAGTTGTCGGCAATCCAGAGTGGAGACCTTCACTTCTTGGTTTGGTTGCAAATACTTGTGCTGAGGAGTTTGGAATGCCTGCTTTTATTTGGGGAAGGGATGGTGATGGAATTATAAAAGGTTCTTGTCGTTCTGGTAACACTGTTAGTGTTGTAGATATAATGCAGAAAGTAAAAAAAGATGTTTTGACACAATACGGCGGTCACTTTGCTTCGGGTGGTTTTGCGGTATCAAATGATCATATTCATCATTTAGAAGATCATATAAATAATGCATTTGATCTTTTAATAAAGGAAACAAAGGAGATTCAGCCAGAATACATAGATGCAGAAATTTCATTGAATGATATAAATTGGAATACTTATAAAGAAATAGAAAAATTGGCTCCTTTTGGTACTGGAAATGAAAAACCAAATTTTCTTTTAAAAGATATAAAAATAAATAATATAAAACATTTTGGCAAAGAGAAAAATCATTTAGAAATATCTTTTATCAAAGATAATGGAGACCCTATAAATGCCATGGGTTTCTTTATGAAATCAGATCAATTCAAAAACCGTGATGGAAAAGAAATAAAAAAGGGCGATATTATCGATATGGTGGCTACTATTGAAAAATCTATGTTTAGAGGAAGGCCAGAGCTAAGATTGAGAATTGTTGATATACTATAATTTATGAAAGTTATTATATTTACAGATGGTTCATCAAGGGGTAATCCCGGTCCTGGAGGATGGGGATCTATTATAGTTTCAGAAAAAAATATAAAAGAGATTGGTGGTAGGGAGGACAATACCACAAATAACAGAATGGAATTGATGGCTTGTATTGAGGCTTTAAGAAATATAAATAAAGACGATGAAATTATTTTAAATTCTGATTCTGAATATGTTGTAAAAGGCATGACATTATGGATAAAAGGATGGATAAAGAACAATTGGAAAACCGCTTCAAAAAAGCCAGTGCTCAATCAGGATTTATGGCAAGATTTATTGAATGTTTCAAATGGTTTAAATATAAGTTGGAAAACCGTGGCGGGTCATGCTGGTGTAGAGGGTAATGAAAGATGCGATATTATAGCCACATCTTTTGCGGATAATGAGAATATTGAATTATATAATGGTTCTCCTTCAGATTATCCAATAAAATTTTTCTAAATTTTACAAATAATTTGTATCTTTATTATTCTTTTAATAATAATTTATAAATTCTTTAGGAGTTTTTGTTATTTTGTATGAATGTCTATTAAAAATTTTAATAGTATTTTTGTATTAATAATAATTTCTATTATTATTTTGCGTTTTTGTATTATTTTTTTAAATAATAAAAATAATTCATATGAAAAATATTCAAACAAAACAACAGAAATAAAAGCTTATATAAATGATGAGCCACAGATAAAAGATTTCAGTCAAAGTTTTATTATTGAAACAATAGAAATAGACAAAGAGCCCATAAAAATAGGCATAAAAATCCAAATCGATAGATATAAGAATTATGAATATGGCGACACTATTTTATTGAAGGGTAAAATCAATAAACCTAGAAACTTTAAAAGTAATGGAGACAGGGTATTTGATTATGTAAATTATCTTTTAAAAGATGATATATATTTTGAAATTAAAAAACCAGAAATTATTGTTTTAAATAAAGATGGTGGAAATTTTATTACAAAAAAACTTTTGAAAATTAAATATAGTTTTCTTTCAAATTTAAAGAAAGTTCTTGGTGAGCCTCATTCTGCTTTGGCCGGGGGTTTGGTGGTGGGGGAGAAAGCTGCTTTGGGTAAAGATTTGATTGATGATTTTAGAAAGGCTGGCCTTATACATATTGTTGTTTTGTCCGGTTACAATATCACAATTGTCGCTGATTCTATAAGAAGAATATTATCTTTTTTACCTAGAAATATAGGTATTCTATTGGGTATTTTAGGTATAATAGCTTTCGGAATTCTAGTTGGTGGTGGGGCTACAGTTATTCGTTCTTGCATAATGGCCATTATTGCTCAAATCGCAGTTCTTTTTCGTAAAGACTATTCTGTTTCGAGAGCACTTTTTCTAGCTGGATCTATTATGCTAATACAAAATCCTCTTATATTATTTTTTGATCCATCTTTTCAATTGTCTTTTCTAGCAACTGTCGCACTTATTGTTTTGTCTAGTCCAATAGAAAATAAATTATCTTTTATTACAGAAAAATTTGGTATAAGAGGCTTGGTAGCTTCTACTTTGGCTACTCAAATCTTCGTTTCACCATATATTTTATATATGATGGGGCAATTATCCATAATAGGTATTATTGTAAATATATTGGTTTTACCTATTATTCCAATCACTATGTTAATGGTGTTTTTTACAGGATTATTTGGTTTCTTTTCTACTATTATGTCCAAAATATTTGGCATTTTCTCGCATCTATTATTATCTTATGAATTATCAATGGTGCATTTTTTTGCAAATGTACCTTTTGCATATATAGAATTACCAAAATTTTCCTTTTGGATAGTAA
>CAYTNX010000080.1:0-1938 GCA_964439365.1 uncultured Candidatus Saccharibacteria bacterium
ACGGCTGTACTCACATTTTAATTTAGACATTATATTTGGAGCTAACACCCGTTCGCCAACATTTGGCGCAATACTAAGTTTTTTAATACAATTTTTATCTATTCTTATCTATACTTTGAATTTTGTTGTTTATGATGTATTGTCTATATATAAGATGAAAATAATTGAAAATCAAAGCTTAAGAGAATTCACTACATTTAAAATCGGTGGCCCAGCCCGATTTTTTTGTCGTGTAAGCAGTGAAGATGAATTGATTGAAGCTATTGGCTTTTCAAAGAAGCATAAAGTGCCTTTTTTCATTCTCGGTGGCGGTTCAAATATTTTGATTTCGGACAAAGGTTTTGATGGTCTTGTTATAAAGATTGAGATAAAAGGCATAGAGTATAAAGAAAATCAAAACAATGTATTGATAACTGTGGGTTCTGGAGAAAATTGGGATGACTTTGTAAAAGATACTGTAGAAAGGGGATTATTTGGTTTAGAAAATTTATCTTTAATACCAGGAACAGTAGGCGCTTCTCCTGTTCAAAATATCGGCGCTTATGGTAGCGAAGTAAAGGATTCTATAGAAAGTGTAAAAGTTCTTGATGTAAAAGAAGATCAATATATAGATTTCAATAATTCAGATTGTAATTTTTCATATAGAGATAGTATTTTTAAACATGAAATTGGAAGATATGTGGTATTGTCAGTTACTTTTAATTTGAGTAAAAATGGTAAGCCAAATTTGCAATACAAAGATTTGCAAGAATATTTTTTTAAAAAAAATATAAAAAATCCAAATTTAAAACAAATAAGAGAAGCAATTATTTTTATTAGAAATTCAAAATTACCAAATTTAAATGAATATGGCACTGCCGGTTCTTTCTTTAAGAATGTAATAATTTCTCAATCAAAAGCAAAAGAATTATTGGCAAAATATCCAGAAATAATAATTCATTCTATAAATGATAAAAAAGTAAAGGTTCCTTTGGCTTGGATACTCGACAATATTTGTGGTTTTAAAGGAAAAAGAAAAGGGAATGTCGGCGTTTATAAGAATCAGGCTTTGGTGCTTGTAAATTATGGTGATGCAACAGCCCAAGAAATAATAGACTTGGCTCAAGAAATGGTTGATTTTGTTTATGAAAAAACTGGAATTGAGATTTTCCCAGAGGTGGAATATGTGGTATAGTGTCGTTTACTATGGCGTTTTCATTAAAGAATATATTTGGTGATCAAAATAAGAAAATATTGAGAAAATACGAGCCTATTGTAGGTCTTGTAAATTCTCTTGAAAGTTCTATTTCATCTCTTTCAGATGAAGCTTTGAGAGCAAAGACTACTGAATTTAAATCCAGAATAGAAAAAGGTGAATCTTTGGACAAAATAATGCCAGAGGCTTTTGCTGTGGTTAGAGAAGCTTCAAAAAGAGTTTTGAAACAGAGACATTTTGATGTTCAGCTTATCGGTGGTGCCATACTTCATGGTGGAAATATAGCAGAAATGCGAACTGGAGAAGGTAAAACATTGGTGGCTACTTTGCCTGCATATCTAAATGCTTTGACTTCAAATGGTGTTCATATAGTTACAGTAAATGATTATCTTTCTAGAAGAGACGCTGTTTGGATGGGTCAAATATATTCTTTTCTTGGTTTGAGTGTGGGTGTTATAAATCACGAATCTTCTTTTTTATATGATCCAAATCATACAGACAAAGATAATGAGAGAGATGAAACTGGTTCTTTCAAAGTAGTTCATGAATTTTTGAGACCTGTAAGTAGAAAAGAAGCTTATGAAGCAGATATCACTTATGGTACAAACAATGAATTTGGTTTTGACTATTTGCGCGACAATATGGCAAATACTTTGGAGCAAAAAGTTCAGCGCGGCTTAAATTTTGCTATCATCGATGAAGTTGACTCGATTTTAATTGATGAAGCAAGAACTCCGCTTATT
>CAYTNX010000080.1:1948-2478 GCA_964439365.1 uncultured Candidatus Saccharibacteria bacterium
GACAAAGACCTTTCAATTACGCAATAGTAGATGAAATCGATTCTATACTTATAGATGAAGCTAGAACTCCTCTTATTATTTCTTCTCCAACAACAGATTCAGAAAATCTGTATCAAGTTTTTGCTTCTTTGGTCAAAGATTTTGTAAAAGATGAAGATTATACAGTAGATGAAAAACAGAGAAGTATATCACTTACACCTAAGGGTATAGAAAGAGCCGAGAAAAAACTGAATGTAGACAATATTTATACAGATAAAGGAATAAAATACGTACATCATCTAGAAACCGCAGTAAAGGCAAAGGCTTTGTACAATCTTAATACAGAATATGTAATCAAAGATGGTCAAATAGTAATTGTCGATACTTTTACTGGAAGATTACAGCCTGGAAGAAGATGGTCTGAAGGATTACATCAGGCTATTGAAGCAAAAGAAAGTGTTCCTGTTCAAAAAGAATCACGCACATTTGCTTCTATTACATTCCAAAATTATTTTAGACTTTACAAAAAACTTTCTGGTATGACAGGTACA
>CAYTNX010000081.1:0-2352 GCA_964439365.1 uncultured Candidatus Saccharibacteria bacterium
CAGGCATAATTTCAAAAAATTCCATAGTTTATTTGTCAGCAGATTCTCCTGTTTTGTCTGATTCAGACTTTTTTATTACAGATTATACTGATTTAAACAATCCAAAAATCATCTCTTCTCTGAATACTGGTCCAGGTCTCTCGTCTTTATATATTGCTGGCCCTTATGCATATGTTGCAAATACAAGTTCAAATTCTCAATTTCAAATAATTGATATACACAATAGACTGTCTCCAATTGTTATATCTCAAATAAAATTACCATTGCCAGAATCATCCACAACTCCCTCAAAAGCCAATTCTATTTTTTATAGAAATGGCTATGTTTATTTGGGTACAAATAAATGGGATGGTCCAGAATTTTTTATTATAGATGTTTCAAATCCATCAGCTCCTTTTATCGTAGGATCTTTTGAAACTAATACTTTAATAAATAATATTTTTGTTTATGAAAATAAAGCTTATATTGCAACATCGGATCAAAATCAAATGAGAATATTAGATATATCTGACAAGAGTTCACCAAAAGTTACTCAAGATTTTACTTTTAGTGGATGGGAAACTCAGCAGGGTAAAGTTATAGATTTTTTTGAAAACAATCTTTTGCTCGGCAGAACTGTGGGTGGAATAAATAGAATTTCAAATCATGAAGTGTTTTTGTTTTCTTCGACTTCGCCCACTACTCTAATAAAATCTCATGATATACCAAGTGGGGTATATGGTTTATTGCTACGTAATCCTTACATTTTTATGATAACTCATTTTACTTCTTCAGAATTTCAGGTTTGGAAGGATGATTTGTCTGAAAAAGTTTTTGAAAAGGATTTAGGTATAAAAGCTGTATCCATGTCTTGCGATAATAAAATATTATTTATAGCCACGGGTGATGAATACGGTATATCTGTACTAAAACTCGAATAAAATATGAACAAAGGTTTTACTCTTATAGAAACTATCGTGTATTTATCTCTATTTTCTATAGTTATGTTTGGAATTTTTATTATTATAAATAATGATTTGAATTTTAAATTAAATAAAAGAGATTTTTCAATTGAAAATTATGAAATGTTAATAAAAAATTTTCATGAAAACTGATAAAAACAATAAAGGTTTTGCTTCTACTATATTAGTATTATCTATTTCTGCCCTTGTTTTGGTTTTGATTTCCATTCAATCCATTGAATCCAATCATTTTTTTGATGAGGTTAAGAGAAAGCAATATAGATTAATGAGCTATTATTTTGCTTATTCATGTATAGATCAGGCTTTATTGTCTATTTCTCATGATTATTTTTTCTCTGTTTCTTCAGAGAGAAAATATGATGAATTAAATTGTTCTATAGATAGTATCAAAGATGATTATGATAAAAAGATAATAAAAGTTCATGGAATATACAAAGATATAAAAGTATTTCGTACTGCTACTATTAGGGTTTTTGATAATCATCTTGAAATTCTTTTAATTGAATGATGTAAGGCAATATTTATTATTTCTTTATTATATATTTATATTTTCTTTAATTAAGTTTTTTATAATTAAATTATTATTAATTTTTTTATAAAAAATGAAAAAAATAAAAAGTAGATTTCGTATTAATCAAAAAGATGGCTTCACGCTTATAGAAATACTCGTTGTTATTGGAATAATAGCTATTCTCGCTACTGTTGTACTTGTGGCTATAAACCCTAGTAGACAGTTCAAGTTAGCCAGGGATTCGCAAAGATTAAGCAATATAACCGCCATATTGAATGCTGTAGGTCAAAATATGGCCGAACACAAAGGTGTATTTTATTGTGATACCAGCGCATTCTCTATTCCTTTGGTGGCCACAGTGATAGCAAAAGATTCTCTTGCTTCTGAATTGGATATTGCGCATTGCATAATTCCAAATTACATTTCATCTATGCCATTTGATCCAATAAAATCAGATTCATATTTTACAGATATTACAAAATACAACACTGGATACAAAATTTCTCAAGATTCAAGTGGAAGAATAACCGTTTCTGCGGATGGTGAAATAACAAATCCAATATCTATTATTAGATAATTCTCAAACATACTAGATAATTGATGCTCAGATCTTGATTGTTGTATTTATATTAAATCCTAGTTAATCTATAAATAAAAATCAAAAATAAAAATGTAGTATAATATACTGATGAAAAAGAGGCTCGTTTTGATATCTATATCTATTGTAGTCATAATGCTTTCAATCTATATACAAAGAAATAGGGATATCAATAAAGAAATAAAAAAAGATATTAAAAAAGATATTTTCTCATCACTACGTCTTAATAATAGTAAAATAGTTTTACCTATAATAGAAGATGATATACCGATAAAAGTACC
>CAYTNX010000082.1:0-2188 GCA_964439365.1 uncultured Candidatus Saccharibacteria bacterium
GAAAACGTCTAGTAAGAGCTGGATCTTTTTCTATATGCTTTTGATATTCTCTCAAAGTAGTAGCACCAATTGCTCTAAGCTCTCCTCTGGATAAAGCGGGTTTTAGCATATTTGAAGCATCCATTGAACCTTCTGATGCACCAGCGCCTACTATAGTATGTATTTCATCTATAAAAAGAATGATTTTGCCTTCTGCTCTTTCTACTTCTTTTAAAATATTTTTTAATCTTTCTTCAAATTCACCTCTGTATTTTGTACCAGCTATAAGAGAACCTAAGTCCAAAGAAACCAATTCTTTATCCTTTAATGATTCTGGAATATCACCCTGCGCCATTCTTATAGCCAATCCTTCAACTATAGCGGTCTTTCCTACACCAGCTTCTCCAATAAGAATAGGATTGTTTTTTGTACGACGTGATAATATCTGTATAACTCTCAATATTTCATTGTCTCTACCTATTACAGGATCCAATTTGTTTTCTTTTGCAAGCTTTGTAAGACTTCTAGCGTATTTTGCTAAAGTACGAAATTGTTTTGGTTTTTGTTCACCAACTAAATTTGAAGATTTTAATTCTTCTATAACCTGCAAAACATTTGATTTTTCAATTTTGAATCTAGACAAAATATCTTTTGCTTGTCCTTGAACTTCAAATAAAGCCACAAAAAGATGTTCTGTAGAAATAAATTCGTCTTTTAATGATGTAGCCACCTTACCGGCATGTTCCAGTACAGATCCCAATTCTGGAGTTATATAAATCTGATATGAAGGAGACAAAGTTCTACCGGCTTCTGGGGCTTCTATTTGCTCTAAAATAAGATCTGTAAGAAGAATTACATCTACTTCCAATCTATCCAATATAGAAGTAACCATGCTTTCTTCTTGAAGAATAAGAGCACACATTAAATGTAGTGGATTTACATGATTTATTCCACGCTCAATAGCCAATTCATGCGAACGGCGCAAAGCTTCTTTTGCTTTTGTAGTAAAGTTTGCTAGTGGTGGCATATCTTTTTATGGATTAATCTTTGGTATTGCTAATCTTATAAGACTTAATGGATAGAATAGATTTGATGAATCTGAAACCAAAGATGTAGTCTTAAATCCTAACACATTTCCATCGATTGTAAATAGTACACTGCCTATATTTGATTTCTTTATTGGTATATTTGTACTTATAGAAAAAATAGAATTTGTGGTTGTGGAATTGTCTGAATTTATTTTATCTATAAAACCCTGTGACAATTCATCACCATCCTTACCAGAAAGACTTAGCACTGTTTGACCTAAACGTATTTGATCAGAAAAAACTATAGGTGATACATTTAGATTTTTCTTTTTCTCCGTAGGTATAATCGGTAATAGAAAAGCTATATCTCCGTAGCTTTGAACTTGAATCAATTGTAAAGGAAATTCTTGTCCATCTGGGAAAACAGCTGATATATTTACACCATAAGGAGCAAGGCTTTTATCTGCAAAAATCACCAAGTCTTTAGAAACAATCAAGCCAATACCTTCATTTGTATTATAAGGAGTTGATTGATTTTTTATTTTGACTATACTTTTTTTGATTTTTGATACAGAATCGGCAATTTGATCTTCTACTAAAATATTTACTGTTTTTGAGGACAAAGAAGCTGTTTGATCTGTTGTTGTGACTTTTTCTACGGTCTTTTCTATAACATTATTTATAGTCTGAGTAACACCACCTTGAGGAACTTGACCCAAAAGAGAGACGGTTACAATACCTGTAGCAATGGATGCAACAAAAGTTACAAATAATGTAAGTAATACAATTTGTTGTTTATTTAGAGATTCCATATTCCTATTATGAAGTTTTTGAATTATTTTGTCTATATTAAAAACCAGAACAAATACTCATTTGACAAAAAACAAAGTTGATATATGATATGTGAGGAAAGCTGTCCGATACTAGTGTTCCAAAATTGTGTAAGGCTCAATCTCTCCTATCGAGATCTAGGTCGTCCGCCAATGACCTTGATCGGGCAATCACCTCCCCCGTCCTCCCCATTGCCAATAAGAGAGACAGCAAAAATACCAAGTGGAACGCACGCTCCGTTAGCATGCCTGCCATGCATCGCGAGCAATAGATATCGGTCTTCCGGGAAACTGATCGTGAATAGCCTGGTCTCGGTACATGCCCTAAAAAGCCAATAACCGAACCCCCTT
>CAYTNX010000083.1:0-2157 GCA_964439365.1 uncultured Candidatus Saccharibacteria bacterium
CAGTTCTATTATGACCATAGTCGGATCTGGAACAGCCAATATAAAGAAACTTGTTATCAATATTGTAATTGCTGGATTATTGATAAATTTCAGTTTGTTTTTTGCAAAACTATTGATAGATGCCTCAAATATAGTTTCTCTACAATTCTATAGAGCAATAGCTCCTGAATATGCAAGCCAGGGCTTGAGTAAATTATCAACAGCATTCTATGATGGGGGACTTTCAAATATTTTCTTACAAAGTCTCAAAATACCGAAAATATATGCAAATAATTCTATATTAAAAACCACAGATATTAGTTTTAGTATAATTCTTGCAACTTTCGGTGGAATAATAATGATGATAACTGCTGCATTTAGTTTATTTGCGGCCGCCATAGCTATAACCATAAGAACGGGAATACTTCTATTCATAATGGCAATGTCTCCATTGTACTTTGTTGCCAAAATTTTTCCTCAAGCACAAGATAAATCTGGAAAATTGTTGGGGGTGTTTAAAGGCCAATTGATTTTTATGCCTGCATATTTATTCCTTACTTATATATCATTAAAACTTATTAGTAGTCCTGGATTTTCTTCAATATTCAATCAAAGCGCAACAGCCGCAACAAGCGAGGGGGTATTCGGACCAACATTCATAGGAATAATAATACAATTTGTAATAGCTTTAATGTTTATAGATCTTCCCTTGATAATGGCCCTTTCGCTAGGAGCAATGGGAGCAAAATGGGTACCAGATTCAAAGAGTATTAGTAAAATGGTGGGAAGTGCTATGGGCAGAAATACACTTGGATATGCAGCAAGTAGAGTTGCAGAAAGCGAAAGATTTAAGAAAATTGCAGCATACAGCCCTATGGCTGGATTAACATTATCAAAAGCAGTTACTGGCGTAAGTAGTGCTTCATTTGGAGGCAAGAAAGGTGGATATGATGCAAAAGTTAAGGCTGACACAAAAGCAATAGAAGGATTGAGTAAGGCATTAGGAAAGGTTAATAGAGTAAATTATAAAACAAAAGATGAATTCAAAAAAGCTGAAGAAAGAACGAAGGAATATAAATCAAGATATACAGAAAATCTAGCTGGTCGTTCTATCATGAATCTAATGCTAAAAAATAGAACAAATCAAATGGCATCCTTCAAACTTCAAGAAGAAAAAGACAAAGCAGACGCAAAGAAAAACAAGAAAAAGAATGAAGCAGAAATGAAAGAAAATCTAGAAAAAATAAATGAAATAGACAAAAAGCTGAATAATCCTACAGAAGGAATAGGATTTGGTGCAGAAACATTAAGCCAAGAAGAACAGAATAAACTAAAGGAAGAAAAAGACGCATTAAAGAAGAGGAATGATGATTTGAATGAAAAAATATCTTTAGCTAGCAAGGCAGAGGGTGATGACATTCTAGAAAAGTTAAAGAAAAGTGTTAATGAGGACGACTCAAAAGAAGAAAAACCAGAGAAAAAAGAAGGAGGGAGTAAAGATAAAAAATAAAAAATATGGAATACACTCAAGAACAAATTAATAAAAGATTTGAGGAACTTCCTGATGATATCAGAGAAGCCATTACTTCTGTTGAAACAAGTGATGAATTGCAAAACATAAGCAACAAGCATGGCTTGATGCTAGATCAAACAACAGAACTTATGGATGAAACAGGGCTAAGATTACTGGGTCTTACGCCTTCAAATAAATTTATTTATAATTTAGAAAAAAGATTAAAAATAACAAATGAAAAAGCCACTGATATTGCAGAAGACATAAGTAGTATAGTTTTCCAAAAGATAAAAGAATCGTTGCAAGAAACACAGGAGGAAGGGTCTAATGAGAATGACGATTATGACGAACAAATTCATAATATAAATGATACGGAACCAAAACAGAAATCAGCTGGAATCATCAACCTAACAGAAACCCAAACCCCAAACACACCCATTGATAAAGCTAATGACAGAATTGGGGTACCATCATATATACCCAAACCACAAGATATCAAGAAGACTCAAGATATACCCACATATAAAAATCCAAAACCAATAGCTGATATAGAAAAAGTTGGACAATTCACCATAGAAAACAAAACTGTCACATCTTCAAATCAATACAAAGAAGAAAATATAAATAAAGAAAGCATATTAAAACAAATAGAAGGAGATAGTTAT
>CAYTNX010000084.1:0-2133 GCA_964439365.1 uncultured Candidatus Saccharibacteria bacterium
TTCGCAAAACTGGTGGTGGAAACAGAGGTACCCCTCTTACTGAAGTAAATGGGAGGGGTGAAGGAAGGAGAAAATCTCCAGACATTGTAGTAGATGGAGAAAACCTCAGCCGTACCACCTGCCGAAGGCGGAGCGTAATACATCCAATGATGGATGCCGTCCTCAGAATATGACTGCATCCACCACCCCGGAGCATTCGCTCCTCCCGACATTCCCGAACCGAAGGGGTGGAAGATGATCGACGCCGCATTGCTCGTGAAAGTACTGAGCATGCAGGAAACGAACAACAGCAAACCGAGCAGCAGTTTTTTCATTTTTGATCTACTCCTCACGTTCTACAGGATAATGTTTTCCTGCAGGGATTGTAAACAGACAATGCACTCGCGCATAGTCAACAATCTAAAAAAGACCATAACATTTATATAAAAATATGTCAATGTAACTATTTTATTTTATCCTTATCTATTTTCTTTTTAACAGCAATAATTTCATCTCTTATCAGAGCAGCAGTCTCAAAGTCCAATTCCAATACCGCCTTTTCCATTTCTTTCTCTTTTTCCTTAATAAATTGAATTGGATTTGTCCTTGCTAATTCTTCATCTATTTTAACCATTTCATTTACAGTTTTATCATGATCTGTTCTCAATTGATCTGTTATATCATGTATTTTTTTCTTTATGGTTTTTGGAGTAATACCATTTTCTTCATTGTATTTTGTCTGAACTCCTCTTCTTCTTTCTGTTTCTTTTATCGCATATTCCAAAGCAGAATTCATTGTATCTGCATAAAGTATTACCTTGCCGTCTATATTTCTAGCAGCACGACCGATTATTTGTATAAGAGAAGTTTCGGATCTCAAAAATCCAGCCTTATCAGCATCCAAAATACCAATCATAGCAACTTCTGGTAAATCAAGACCTTCTCTAAGTAAATTTACACCAACAATACAATCAAATTTACCCTTTCTAAAATTTGTAAGTATATCTATTCTATCTATAGTTTTTATATCACTGTGAAGATACTCGGCTTTTATATTTTTTTCTTTAAGAAATTCACTCAAATCTTCCGCCATCTTTTTTGTAAGAGTTGTAGCTATAACCCTATCACCCTTTTTTATAACCTTTTCCGCTTCTTCTATAAAATCAAAAATCTGTCCTTTATAATCAGCCTTTTCAATTACAGGTCTCACTTCTATTATAGGATCTATAAGTCCAGTAGGTCTTATAACCTGCTCTACTATTTGTTCACTATATTCATTTTCATATTTTCCTGGAGTAGCAGATGTAAAAATAACCTGATTTATATTTTTCTCAAATTCATCAAATTTTAAAGGTCTATTATCTTTTGCAGAAGGCAATCTAAATCCAAAATCCACTAAGGTAGATTTTCTTGAAGCATCTCCAGCATACATACCACCAAGCTGTGGAATGGTTACGTGAGATTCGTCTATCACGGTTAGAAAATCAGGGGTACCATCTTCTTTATGTGGAAAATATGAAAGAAGAGTATCTGGTGCTTCACCAGCTTTTTTACCAGAAAAATGTCTGGAGTAATTTTCTATTCCATTACAATATCCGATTTCTTTAATCAAAGCCAAATCATATTTTACTCTTCTTTTCAATCTTTCTGCTTCTAGATTTTTTCCAGCCTTTTCCAATTCTTTCAATCTACTTTCCAATTCTGCCTGAATAGTTTTAAAAGCTTTTTTTGATTGTTCATCAGTACTAATAAAATGTTTTGCTGGAAACAAAAATATAGTTTCATGTTCTGATTTTATAGATCTAGAAACAGGGTCGAGTTCTATGATATTTGAAATCTGATCGCTTTCATATTCTATTCTAAAAACAGTTTTATCATTTACTGGCATTATTTCTATTGTATTTCCTATTGCTCTAAAATTCCCAGACTCCAAATCAGCATTTGTTCTTTCAAAATGTATATCCACCAATTTTCTAATAAGTTCTGTTCTAGAAATTTTTAATCCTTTAGAAATTTTTAAATTTACTTTTTCATATTCTTTAGGACTACCCAAACCATAAATACAAGAAACTGATGCAACTATTATTACATCTTTTCTTGTAAGCAATGCTTGAGTTGATGCATGTCTTAATCTTTCAATTTCTTCATTGATCA
>CAYTNX010000085.1:0-2053 GCA_964439365.1 uncultured Candidatus Saccharibacteria bacterium
TTTTTCTTCAGAAAGTTGTTTTGATTCTTTTACACCATCAAAAATATCCTTGGCTTTTTTATCCAAAAATACAAAAGCTCCAACCGCCACAGGGCCAGCAATAGGACCTCTTCCCACTTCATCTATACCGATTAAATATTTCATATTAATATTAAAAGTATAACATTTGCTATAATACCAATATGTCTCGTTTTATACATCTCCACACACATAGCCATTATTCTCTACTCAATGCCCTACCCAAAATAGATGAGCTTATAGCAGAGGCAAAAAAATACGGCATGAATTCACTAGCCTTAACCGATGCCGGAAACCTTTATGGAGCAATAGAATTTTATAAAACCTGTAAAAAGAAAGAAATAAAACCTATTCTAGGTGTAGATTTTTATGTAGCCATAAGAACCAGAAAAGATATGCAAGCCGGCATAGATAATAGACGCACTAGACTTGTATTGCTAGCAAAAAATTTTGAGGGATATAAAAGCCTAATAAGATTAGTTACAGATTCTTATATGGAAGGTTTTTATTATAAACCACGTATAGATACAGAGCTTATAGAAAAGTACAATAATGATTTGATATGCATAGCGCCTTCATTTTCTAGTGATATATCTCAGGCAATTAAATCTAGAAATATAGATAAGGCAAAAGAATTGATAAATTTTTATAAAAAAGTATATGGAGAAGATAACTTTTATTTAGAAATCACTCGCCATCCAGAAATACAAGGACATGAAGGATTGATGCAACAACTTATAAAATTGGCAAAGGAAACAAATACTCAAATAGTCGCTGGTCATGATGTATATTATCTTCATCCAGAAGATAAAACTGCCAGAGATACATTGATGCTAGTAAATACATCTGGAGACATGTCCGACAAAAATAATGACAATGAAGACGAGGATTTTTCTTTTATTTCTCCAGAAAAAGCCGAGGAACTTTTTAGAGATATACCAGAAGCCTTGGAAAATACAATAAAAATATCAGAAAAATGTAATTTGGAGATTACACTTGGAAAATGGTATTTCCCAAATTTTATAGTAAGCAGTGGTTTGAGTCATGATGAAGAATTGAAAAGACTTGCTTATGAAGGTATTGAAAAAAGAGGATTGGAAAGAACAAAAGAAGTAACAGACAGACTAGATTATGAATTGAAAGTTATCAAAGACAAAGGTTATGCTCAATACTTTCTAGTGGTATCAGATTTGCTTAGATATGCACATGAAAATGGAATACTTACAAATATTCGAGGATCAGTCGCAGGCTCACTCACCACATATCTTACAAAGATTACAAATGTAGATCCTCTTTCTTACAAATTACCCTTTGAAAGATTCCTAAATCCAGAAAGACCATCTGCTCCCGATATAGACATGGACTTTGCCGATAATAGAAGAGATGAGGTTATAGAATATACAAGAAAAAAATATGGTCATGAAAAAGTTGCTCAAATAGGTACATTTGGAACCATGATGGCTCGCGGAGCCGTAAGAGACGTTGCCAGAGCAATGGGTTTTGCATATGAAATTGGAGATAAAATATCAAAGCTAATACCCATGGGAGCTCAAGGATTTCCAATGACAATAGACAGGGCCTTGTCTGAAGTATCCGAACTCAAAGACTTGTACGAAAAAGATGAGAATACAAAAAAAATAATAGACATGGCCAAAAAAATAGAAGGTTGTGCTAGACATATCTCCGTACATGCGGCCGGTGTGGTTATTTCTCCTGATGCACTTATAGAACATGTACCCCTTCAATACGATACCAAAGGCAAAGAAGATGGAAATAAAAAAATCATAACCCAATACGATATGCATGCAGTCGGTGAAGATGGAGTTGGTTTATTGAAATTTGACTTTCTTGGTATAAAAAACCTTTCAATACTCGCTGATGCTGTAGATAGAGTAAAGAAAATAGAAAATCAAATAGTTGATATAGAAAATATACCTCTTGATGATAAGAAAACTTTTGAAATGCTAGCACGAGGAGAGACTATAGGATTATTTCAGCTAAATGGTACTGGTATGACAAAATTCCTAGTCGATCT
>CAYTNX010000086.1:0-2001 GCA_964439365.1 uncultured Candidatus Saccharibacteria bacterium
AGTACTTAATGATGTAAAATAACTAGTTCTTGTTCCAAATGTACCGCTACCAGTACCCATAAAAACAGAAATACTTTGATTACTTGAACCAGAAGCTGCAATATCTATAATATTATCTGAATTGAAATCATCCAATGCCAAACCAGTAATCTGGGCTCCAATAGAATAATCTACCCTATTACCGAAAGTTCCATCACCATTACCGATTAATACAGTCAATGATGTTCCTACATAATTACCAGTAACAATATCAGTTTTTCCATCCCTATTTAAATCAGCTGTAGCTATAGCATCTACACCATTTCCAACAGAATAGTCATTACCCGCAGTAAAAGTTCCATCACCATTATTTAAAAATATACTGATTGTATTGCTAGTATAATTCCCTATTATCAAATCGGCCATATTATCAGAATTAACATCGGCAATTGCAACAGATCTAATCTCTGAAGTAGAAGTAGAATTGTAATCCAACTTTGCTGAAAAAGCCTTGTTAAAACCGAAGACAAAAAGTGTGACTACTATTATAATTTTTATATATATTTTATTCATATCATTTATTTAACAGATTTGCTATATTTTCCAATTGAGCTTTACTCATCGGTTTACCACTCTTTTTATTTTCAACATTTTTTGATACAACTTTTAATGTCGTTGTAGATAATTGATTTTTACTTATATTATTTTGCTTAATCACTTTTGCAAAACCTATCAATTCTTTATTTGTAATATTTTCTTGTTTAGAATTTTCAAAATTATTATTTACCTTTTTTATTTGATAGACAATTATAGAACCAGCAACAAGTACAAAGGCAAGCAAAGAAACAAGAATGTGCAATGTTCTATTCTTATGCTCTGGAAACAATCCTTCAAGATAATTTGGTTTAATATTACTCATATCTTTTATTTATTATGGTAAAAATGTTGCATTTGCTGCTGTTGAATAAAAACATCTCGCATTACAATAAAAATCTGGATCATCACCTCTTGTTCCTGACAAAGTCCATGTTCCATCTACATTTCTGTTTACAGCACAAGAACTTCCGGAATTGTCACTATTTGCAAAATCTGCACCTAGCTGTGATATAGCGCAATACTGATACACATATGGAATGTTTTGATATTGAGTGCTATTCCTTTTTACCAAAATGCTAAAGTTGGCAGTATTTATAGTTGAAGGCAAAATACCTCCCGGCAAATCTTTCCAGCTAGCAATACCATTTGCATCTGAAGTCAATATTCTATTATTTGCTTGAGTACCATCAACCAAAGTAAAACTACTTGATACTAATTTACTAAAATTTGATAGATCATTAGAGTAAAAAACATAACCACCTTGAGGTAATGTAGTAGTGCCCACACTAAGCCCACCTGATTTTGATTGAGACAAAAATCCAGAATTTACTGGTTCTTCTACATAACATCCAGCTGAACCCGGAGTACAACTTGGATCATTCCAGGCGCCCAAAACATAACTAGCGCCAGAAATTATTATTAGACCCAGTATTATTCCCTTTATATTATTTAAAATATTATTTTTCATATAATTAAAATACAGTAGTTACATAACTTGCACTTTTGCTACTAGCAGAAAAACATCTCGCATTACAATAAAAATCTGGATCATCACCTCTTGTTCCTGATAAAGTCCATGTTCCGTCCACATTTCTGTTTACTGCACAGGAACTTCCTGAATTGTCACTGTTTGCAAAATCTGCACCCAGCTGTGATAAAGCACAGTATTGGTATATGTATGGGATACTTTGACTGGCTGAATTATCATTTCTATGAACCAGTAAAGTAAAATCTCTTACTGTGATGGTTGCTGGAAGTGCTGCTGCTGGAGCATCTTTCCAACTAGCTATACCATTTGCATCTGAAGTCAAAACCTTGCCATTAGCTTGATTACCATCAACATACATAAGTCCCGCTGATACAATGTTCTGCAAATAAGATATTCCATTTATTGCAGAAAAAGAATAATTTGCAGGAACAAGTACT
>CAYTNX010000087.1:0-1964 GCA_964439365.1 uncultured Candidatus Saccharibacteria bacterium
TAGCTGATGTATGACGTGATGTAGAAGAAAAAGGCGCTTTGGATAGAGAAGCATTAAAAAGAGGATGTTCAGTATGCTTGGTAGATCGCACAATTCCCATGCTACCTGAAGTATTATCAAATGATGTATGCAGTCTCAATCCAAATGAAGACAAACTCACCTTCTCTGCTGCTTTTATAATGAATGAAAAAGGAGAAGTACTTGATAGATGGTTTGGAAAAACCATTATAAAATCAAATTATAGATTTACATATGAAAATGCTCAAGAAACTATAAATTCCGGCAAAGGCCAATACTTTTTTGAATTAAATAAATTAAATCAAATAGCCAAAAAACTACAGAAAGATAAATTCTCTAAGGGGGCTATAGAATTTGAACAAGAAGAAATAAAATTTAAGCTTGATGAAAATGGAAAGCCAATAGGAGTATACAAAAAAGAAAGACTTGATACTCATAAGCTTGTCGAAGAATACATGCTTCTAGCAAATCGTGAAGTAGCAAAACATATTTTTAATTCTATAAAAGTAAAAGGTAAAAAAGATACAGGATCTATATATAGAATTCATGATATACCAGACAAAGAAAAAATGATTGATCTTTCAAATTTTGTTAAGGCATTGGGATACAATTTGCAAACAAAAAATGGCAAAGTCACAGCTCATGATATAAAAAATCTATTGAAACAAATAGAAGATACTCCTCATGAAACTCTCATAAGTACAGCAATTATAAGATCTATGCAAAAAGCCATTTACTCTACAAAAAATATTGGGCATTTTGGCTTGGCTTTTGATTATTATACTCATTTCACTTCCCCAATCCGTCGTTATCCAGATTTACTTGTACAGAGAATTCTACAAAGACATTTACACAATGAACCATTCGGAGACAAAGAAATAGTAGAATTCCAAAATATAGCAGAACAAAGCACAGCTCGTGAAATAGATGCTTCTAGTGCAGAAAGAGAATCAAAGAAACTTAAACAAGTAGAATATATGTCTGATAAAATCGGTCAGGTTTTTGAAGGTAATATATCTGGAGTAACTGAATGGGGTATTTATATTGAAGAAAAAGAAACAAAAAGTGAAGGTATGATAAAAATAAGAGATCTTGGTAATGATTATTATGAATTTGATAAAAAAACTTATTCAATAATAGGTCAAAAATCAAAAGAGAAATTTACTTTGGGAGATTCTATAAGATTTAAAGTAATAGGAGCCGATTTGGACAAAAAAACACTGGATTATAGCAAGGCTTAGTATTAAAATACCAATAAATCTAATTAGAGTTTATTAATACTCTATTTTGCAACCTGTACAGCTTCGTCAAATTGAATTGAGAGAAGCTTGGAAGCACCATCTGAACCCATAGTTACTCCATACAAAACTCCAGCACGAGACATTGTTTCTCTATTATGTGTAATCAAAATAAGCTGTGAATATTGAGACAAATTTGAAATCATATCTCCATATTTTCGAGAATTAGCTTCATCTAGAGCTGCATCTGTTTCATCCAAAATAATAAAAGGGGGTGGATTTACTTGAGATATTGCAAATAAAAGAGCAATGGAAGTAAGAGCTCTTTCACCACCAGAAAGCATCATAAGACCTTTAACCTTTTTTCTTGGCAAATTTACATTTATTTCTATTCCCTCCTCACCATCTTCTTCGATAATATCCATGTCATTGTCATCCAATGGAATTTCGGTATCTGATCTTTTCTTTCTTCTCTTTTCTCTAATAACATTCAGATTTGCAGTACCACCACCAAACATCAATGAGAAATATTGCTGAAATTGAGCATTTATTTTTAAAATACCTTCTTTAAATTCTACATCGATACGAGCATCCAAATCTGCTATAAGATCATGCAAACTTTTCTTTGAATTTTCCAAATCAGAAAGTTCTCTAGCTAGAAAAGCATCTCTTTCTTCTACTTCTTTATATTCTTTCAATATATCAATA
>CAYTNX010000088.1:0-1454 GCA_964439365.1 uncultured Candidatus Saccharibacteria bacterium
GTTATCTATTTGACAAATATTTTATATATGATAAGATATATTCAGTTGTATGGATTTGTCAGTACATATGGCCAATACCAAAGGCTCGGATAAGGCCCGAGTATCTGGGTAGATGACCCGCTCCCCGCAAAGTCCTCGACCTCTTGAGGGGGAAACGAAGAGGTGATCACAAGTCACCTTTAATTGCCAGATGAATCACTCCGGATTCCCCTGAATTCAAAAGTGTCCTTCCCATCCCCAAACTTTTGAATTCTAATGAATTACGGAAATGTCTACTGGCAACGGACCCCGCACTAATCACTAACAATGATAGGTGCGGGGTCTTTTCTTTTACTTATTATTTAATTTAACTACTTGAAAATTATGTATTTTTAATGTATTTTAGATAGACACTTATTTAAAAAATATTTGTAAGAATTGCGGGATCGTATAGTGGTAGTACGTCGCTCTCTGAAAGCGAAAACCTTGGTTCGAGCCCAAGTCCCGCAGCAATGATTGCCGAACATAGCTTCGGCTGTGTGAGAAAAGCGTAATTCTATTTAATCTATTTAAATAGGTCTTAATTCTATTAAGTGATACAATACGTATATGAATATACTCTATCTTTTAATTGCTATATGCGTTTTGTGGTCTATTTGGGGATATTTTTCATCTCATGTTGAAAATACAGATTATTCTATTTTAGAATCAAAAAATATATATGAAATTCGTCTGTACCCAAAACATATTGTAGCTCAGACTACAGTCAGCGGATTGTATAGAGAAGCTCTAAACGAAGGCTTTCGTATTGTTGCTGGATATATTTTTGGTGGTAATACAAAAAAAGAAAGTATTGCTATGACCGCACCAGTAATTGAGAAAAGATCAATATCTGAATCAATAGCTATGACAGCTCCTGTAATGGCTACTGTTGATGGGGAGTCTCATGTCATTGCATTTGGTATGCCACGTTCATATACCATTGAAACACTTCCTATCCCTACAGATTCTCGTGTAAAAATTGTTGTTATTCCTGAAAAGAAAATGGCTGCGATTAAATTTTCTTGGACTAGATCTGAGTCTAGAATTCAATCAAAAAAGCAAGAGCTTATTGATTTATTAAACAAAGACAATATTTCTATAATAGGAGAACCTCAATATGCTGGATACAATGCTCCTTGGACACCTCCATGGATGATTCGTAATGAGGTATTAATTGAGATTAAATAAAATATATGAAAAAAGTATACATTATTATTGTATTTGCATTTCTAATAATAATTTATGTTTCAATACTTATTTATTTAACTAATCCAGTTGATCAATTTACTCTATCTAAAAACAATTTTGATTATAAAAATAATACATATGAAATTGAAGGGAAGTTTATAAATTTAAAAAATGGAATATCAGAGATTGGTATAACCCCCGATTCAAATTCAAAAATTATCACTAAATATTTCGGCAAGGAAGCA
>CAYTNX010000088.1:1464-1932 GCA_964439365.1 uncultured Candidatus Saccharibacteria bacterium
AACGGCGCACTTGGTAATGATATGGTGAGCGCCGATTTTAATGGTGATGGGAAAAGTGATATAGCTTTTATTCTTACTCAAGAAACCGGTGGTAGTGGAATCTTTTATTATGTGGCGATTGCTCTTTATGGCCCTCATGGTTATGAGGGTACAAATGCTATCTTACTTGGTGATCGTATAGCTCCACAAACAACTGAGGTAAGAGATGGAAAATTGATTGTAAATTATGCAGATAGAAAATCGGGTGATTCTATGACTACATCTCCATCTGTGGGTGTTTCTAGATATTTTATTGTAAAAGAAAATAAGTTGATAGAAATCACTGATCAAAAAGATAATTCGATCATATACAAGAATAATGATTATGGATTCAGTATTTCCTTACCCATTGATTGGAAAGGTTATTTTATAATAGAAAATACATGGAAGGGCAATTCCCTCATAGTTTCAAAAGAAGCACCAAGTGGA
>CAYTNX010000089.1:0-325 GCA_964439365.1 uncultured Candidatus Saccharibacteria bacterium
ATCATTCCCATTTCTTTTCTTTTCCAATTATCCCTTCCACCTCCGGTTCCTCCCAGAACACATATTTTTCTACTTTTAAATACTTCATAAAGTTTTTTTAATGAATCGGGTGTGTGAGCATAATCTACAATCACATCAAAATCCTGACCAGCTTTTACAAATTGAACTCTTCCTGGTATTTCCTTAAAATTTTTAATAGCTTTTTCTATGCTTTCATTTTTTATTTCCAAAGCTTTGGCTAGGGTTACAGCTGCGAGTATATTGTATTTATTAAAGTCTCCAAGAAGGGAATTGGCTGGTACTGCATCCCTTAGATTATAGGTTT
>CAYTNX010000089.1:335-1915 GCA_964439365.1 uncultured Candidatus Saccharibacteria bacterium
GAGGGAATTGTTAGGTACACTGTCTTTGAGACTATAAGTTTTTTGTATTTCGGTTTTATAAGATAGGAATTTTGAACTTTCTTTATCGTCACCATTTACAATCATTATTCTAGGTCTTTTTGTTGAGCGCTCCAATTCCTCAGCTATTTTTAGTTTTGCTTCAATATATTTTTCATAAGAGCCATGAGATTCTATGTGTTCTGGTGAAAGATTTGTAAAAACCAAGGCATTTAACTTTATAAATTTATGCCTATACTGCAATGTTCCTTGTGATGTCATTTCCAATATCAAATAATCACATTTATTTTTTACAGCATCTTTTATCAATCTTTGCACAAAAAAGCGCCCCGGCATAGACATTTTAAATTTATTTTCTATGCTTTTATCACCGATTTTATATCTAATAGTATTTGATAGGGCAGTTCTATAACCAGCTTCTTCTAATATTGAATTTATTATTTCTGTTGTTGTGCTTTTACCTTTTGTTCCTGTTACTCCTATTATTTTTATTTTTCTTGAAGGAAAACCAAAATAAATAGCTCCACACAATGCTAAAGAGTAATGATATATTGGTTGACCCAATTTAAATATTTGAGATGGTATTACTCTTTTTATTTTTAATAAAATTTGATCTAACATAATATTTATTTTCCTAATATTTTTAATGCGGCTTTTACTTTTGAACCTGTATTTTTTAGAGTTTTATCTATTTTTTTCAAAGCTTCTCTAGATTCATTGTCTCGATAACCCAATGCTTTTAGTGCCTCTATGACATCTGCATCATCTCTCATTGCACTTTCTGATTCTGGGGTATGTGATATGAGATCTATTTTGTCTTTCAATTCCAATACTATTTTATCTGCCATTTTTTTGCCTATTCCAGATACTTTTGTGAGATGTGATGAATCGCTTGTATGTATTGCGGTTTGAAGGCTTTGTATGGTGGTTGCATTTAGTATGCTCAATGCTGTTTTGGGTCCTATGCCTGATATTGTGATGAGTAATTCAAAGAAATTTAATTCAGATAAATTTATAAAACCGTATAAATCCATTGCATTTTCTCTGATTGCTAAATATGTCCAAAATGACATGTCTTTATTTATGCCGGTCAATTTGTTCATGGAGTCTGATGTTATTGCTATTTTGTAACCGACCCCATTTACATCTAATACTATGTATTTTGTATCTATATGCGCTATTTTGCCGGTAAGTTTGGATATCATCTCTCTATAATAGCCGAAACCTTGTCTTTTTTAAAGCTATATGTTAGTTTTTACTTATAAATAAATTATGGCAATAACTTCATCAGCAAAAAAAGCATTACGTGCTTCAGCGAGAAAAAGAATAAATAACCTTAGAACAAAGGCTGCTATTGATATTCCTTTAAAGAAATTCCGTAAGCTTGTAGAAGAGAAGAAGGTAAAAGAAGCAAAAGAACTAATACCTTCACTTTATAAAGCTTTGGATAAAGCAGCAAAGAGAAATTATATAAAACACAATGCTGCCGCTCGATACAAAAGTAGAATAATGTCAGCTGTAAAGAAACTGGGATAATCCCGGTTTTTTTATCGCGCTCCGGC
>CAYTNX010000090.1:0-1372 GCA_964439365.1 uncultured Candidatus Saccharibacteria bacterium
CAAAATATATCTAGCGCTAGTATCGACCAAATCCCAATTATTTATATATTTTGTATTTTTTAAATAAAAATCAGCTATATCTTTTTGACCCTTAGTATCAAAAAGTTTTTTACATTTTTCATACTTCAATACTAGTATTTCTAAAGCAGTAAATCTATATTCATGTATTTTACTTTTCAATAATTTCTCTATATCTTCAAAATCTGAATCTATGTATGTTTTTGCAACCTTTCTTTGCAAAGGAACAGTAATACCCAAAAACACATCACCTTCACCATATTCGCCTTTACCAGTCTTGAAATATCCTTGTAGAATCTTTGCCTTATCTTTATTTGAAAGTAAATCAAGTTCTTTAGAGATTTTATTATAATATTTCATAAATCTAGTATATCAAACTTAAAAAAACATATCTTATCTGTTATAATAATATTCAAAATGAAAGATCTGTTTTATCAATTTCCAAAAAATCTTTTTAAATCCATTTTAGGTAAAAATACCATTTGGCATATGACCGCTATTATACTTACTTATATAATAGTGATGTCTGGATTTGATTGGATATACTTTCTATCAGCAAGAAATACTCTTCTAAATAAATTTCTTTTCCCATCAATAATCGGTGGTGCAATATTCCCTATTATTTTTCCATTATTCTTGATGATATATGGAAAAGTAAAAAATAAAAGCAAATTATACTTTACTGGAGTTGCGGTTGGACAAGCAGGAATAATAGCCTGGCTTATATCATCTACTTATAAGGCTTTTACTGGACGAATTCAGCCAGATCTTACAAATCTAGTAAATGATATAAGTCATGGATTTCAGCTTGGCTTTTGGAATCATGGAATATTTTGGGGATGGCCATCTTCTCACACTACAGTATCCTTTGCCATGGCAGTAACATTGATTTTTCTTTATCCAAGAAGAAAAATAATAGAATACCCCGCTGTTTTATATGCACTTTATGTAGGTTTGGGAGTATCTATAAGCGTTCATTGGTTTTCAGAATTTATAGCAGGAGCAATAATCGGTTCAGTAATAGGTATGGTGGTGGGCAAATCATTCAAAAGTAAGGTAAAATAAAAAAACGAGATCTTATGGATCTCGTTTTTTATTTATTATATTATTTTAAATTAATTTCTCTTATGTAAGGCTATAGTATTTCCCTCACTATCTGTAATCCAAGCTATATGACCCCATTGACCTATATCTTTTTTAGGTAAAATTATTTCACTACCCATTTCTTTTGCTCTTACAAGTGCTTCATCCAAATCTGGACAAGTAAAGTATATAACAGGACCTCTACTACCCACATCATATCCCATACCCTTCATCAAAGCCCCAGGAACACCCTTTGCATCATCATACATAG
>CAYTNX010000090.1:1382-1903 GCA_964439365.1 uncultured Candidatus Saccharibacteria bacterium
AAACCAAACCATTTCATAACCCATAGAATCCTCTCTTCTCAATTTTATATTTAATAATTTCTCATAAAACTTGGTTGATCTTTCAATATCATTTACTGGTATTTCAAACCAACCCACTGCATTGTATTTATTATCCATATGCAAATATTATAACACTTATAATTATTTTGTTTTATTTAGCACATCAAAAGCATGAAAAGATTTTTGAGCTACGATATCCTCTGCCTCTTTAAAACCCAAACTATAGTCAAAATCCCATCGTGGAGGAAGAGCAAAAACATATTTATTATTGCGGCCCAATTCACTAGCCAAAATCGGCGCAGCTGAAATAGAAAAATTTTCTGCTAGATAAGCATTCCAATCAGATATATTAAAAACTAATATCGGAATATCTTCATACGGAGCAGATTGTGTCCATTTTGGATTTCTTATAAGAATTTTGGGTCCACTTGGCGCTTCTTTTGAGGCTATGAGGGAATTGCCCTTCCATGTATTTTCTATTATAAAATAACCTTTCCAAT
>CAYTNX010000091.1:0-1900 GCA_964439365.1 uncultured Candidatus Saccharibacteria bacterium
GAAGATCTAACAATGTTTGAAATACAAGATGCCGCAAAAGTTATTACAGAATCTATAGATCCACAAGCAAAGGTTATATTTGGTACAGTAAGAGATGATAAACTAAAGAAAAATGAAGTTAAGATTACAGTTATAGCTGCTGGATTCCCAGAAAATTTGATGAATAATGAAAATAATCAAAATAAAACTCAGACATACAGCCCAACAACAGAATCAAAACCAAAAGAAGAACCAAAAGGAAAAATATTTAATTCAGTAACAACACCCGTTCAAAACACTGTAGTTAGAGAAAAAATTGAAGAAAAGAAAGATCTAAAGAACGAAACTCAAGAAGATGATGATTGGGGTGCTGTACCAGCTTTCCTAAGAAGATCAAAACTAAAATAAAATCTGTTATAATTAGACAATGATCTATGATTTAACAATTATTGGTGGCGGACCTGCTGGAGTATCAGCTGGTGTTTATGCTGCTAGAAAAGAATTGAAAACTCTTTTTATTACAAAGGACTGGAATAGTCAAAGTACAGTTTCAGAAGGTATAGAAAATTGGATAGGAACAACAAAAATATCCGGCGCAGATTTTGCAAAGAATCTAGAAAATCATCTCAGAGCATATGCTAGAGATTTTGTTCATATTCATACAAATGAATCTTGTGAAAAAATTGAAAAAACTCAAAATGGTTTTAAAATAAAAACTCAAAAATCTGGAGAAACCATAGAATATGAATCTAGAACTGTATTGATAGCTACTGGTAGTTTTAGAAGAAAATTGGATGTGAAAGGAGCTGATATCTTTGAACATAAAGGCCTTACATACTGTGCATCATGTGATGGTCCTCTATTTGCAGGTCAAGATGTAGCTGTTATTGGTGGTGGAAATGCTGCTTTTGAAAGTGCTGCCCAATTGCTCGCATATTGCAAAAGTGTAACCCTGATTAACAGAAGTGAAAAGTTTAGAGCTGATCCAATAACCATAGATGCTGTATCAAGAAATAAAAATTTTATTCTAAAAACAAATGCTATTCCCAAAGAAGTTAAGGGTGACAAATTTGTGAATTCTTTTGTATATACAGACAAAAACACAAATACAGATGTAGAAATTCCTGTATCTGGAATCTTTGTCGAAATTGGCTCAATACCTACGACATATTTTGCAAAAGATTTATTGAAACTTGATGAATACAATCACATAGTAGTAAATCCAAAAAATCAAAGAACTAGTGTAGATGGTATATGGTCTGCTGGAGATTGTACTGATGGACTTTATCATCAAAACAATATAGCCGCCGGTGATGCTGTAAAAGCTCTAGAAGATATTTATATATTCCTAAAAACTAAATAGATATTTAATTACACAAATCTCCCCATAAACCAGCTTTATTTACCCTTGCCTCTTTTTCTAATTTCTTAAATTCTTTTTGTCTTTCATAAGGTATTTTATAGGTATATTCATGCGCAAAACCATTGGATAATAAATATTCATTTATTTTCAATCCATCTTCCCTTGTAATATAAGCCAATATTCTATTGTATTTATCTTCCAATGACTGACTATTATCTGTTTCCAAATAAACTGAATGATTTGATAATAATTCTTTTGTTTTATTTGAAGCTTCTTTGCCAAAACATTGAACTGTTTTTCTTGGATCTACAGTTTCCGGAGTATCTATACCAAGCATTCTTACTCTCACTTTTTTATTGTCTATTTTAATATCAAAAGTATCACCATCTACAACATTTAATACTTCATATTTAGTTTGTGAATCTATTTTAATAGCCTTTTCTTTAAATAGAGAATTTTTGGGATTTGAAAAATAAGTAGCAGTAGAGCAAATAATTATAATTATTGAAATAAGATTCAGCTTTATCTACATCACCAGCTTCGTATGCCAGATTACCG
>CAYTNX010000092.1:0-1892 GCA_964439365.1 uncultured Candidatus Saccharibacteria bacterium
TAGAACTGCGGACTTCTAAGCCGTCGATGTTGGTTCGATTCCAACCAAGGGCACAGAACTGTTAATAAGATGTGTATTGTCTGTGTATAACATATAGCACTATATGGTTTTTATGTTGTATAATTGTATGTAAGGTTAGAATTATTAGTTTAAATTAAAAATATGAAAGCTTTACATTCAATTGCGTTTATCTTGGTTATTATTGGAGGTTTGAATTGGTTAGTATTTGCTCTTTCTGGAGGATGGGATGTAGGTTCTCTTCTAGGGGGAATGGATTCAGTACTTTCAAAGATAGTTTATGTTCTAGTAGGACTTTCAGCTGTGTATTTGGTTGTTACACACAAGAAGTCATGTAAATCTTGCGATTCTTCATCTCAGCCAATGTAATATTTTTAAAATATTATAATAAAAACAAAAACCACCTTAGGTGGTTTTTGTTTTGTCTGCTCGTATTATCTGGTGCGCCCTAAGAGACTTGAACTCCTGACCTTCCCAGTGTAAATGGGTTGCTCTACCAACTGAGCTAAGGGCGCATAAAATTTATGTAATTTTTAAACATCATTGCCATAGCTGTAGGTTGTATACCTACCAAGACAGCTAAGGGCGCATACATATTTTTTATCTAACAATATTTAACAAAACGTGACTTATGTTAGATTATCGTATAATCTATTAATTATCAAGACTTCTATATGGATATAAAGATATTATATGAAGATAAAGACATTTTAGCCATAGACAAACCGGCAGGTTTGGTCGTACATCCCGATGGAAAATCAAAGGGCCCTTTTCTAACTGATTGGATATTAGAAAATTATCCAAAAACAGAAAAGGTTGGAGAATCTGTAGAAACCAAACAATATGGATTGATAAAAAGACCCGGAATAGTACATAGACTAGATAGAGAAACTTCAGGCACTATGCTTATAGCAAAAACAAAAAAGGGTTATGAGAGTTTGAAAAAACAGTTTCAAGATAGACTTGTTTCTAAGAAATATTTAACTTTTGTTTATGGAGAAATAAAAGATCAGTTTGGAATTATAAATAGACCAATAGGTAGAAGCCCAAAAGATTTTCGTAGATGGTCTGCAACTAGAGGTGCTAGGGGAGAAAAAAGGGAAGCAGAGACTTGGTATGAACTTATCAAATACAGATCAGGATATTCTTTTTTGGAAATTGAACCAAAAACAGGAAGAACACATCAAATCAGAGTTCATTTTAAAGCTATAAATCATCCAATAGTTTCTGATAGCTTATATGCTTCAGAAAAACCAAAAGCTTTGGGTTTTGAAAGAACAGCTTTGCACGCGTATTCTTTGAAGTTCAAAAATTGTTTAAATAAAGAGATATTGGTAAAATCTCCAATTCCTGCTGATTTTGTAAATGCCATAGAAGAATTGGGTATATTAGAATTTGCCAAAAATAAGGGCTTATGTTAGATTTGTCTTTACGCAGTTGAGGATTTGTCTATAGGTTTTACAGAGAGACATCACAACTATTATTTAAATAAACATGTCAAACAATACTATTATTTCAACAGTACAAATAGATGAAAGAAAGGCTCTAGATATACGTCCAGGAGATACTGTTAAGGTGTGGCAAAAAATTCAGGAAAAGGGAAAAACAAGACTTCAGGCATTTGAAGGGCTGGTTTTGGCTAGAAAGCATGGTTCAGAAGCTGGAGGAACATTTACTGTAAGAAAGGTTATAGATGGAGTTGGTGTTGAAAAGATTTTCCCTCTATATACTCCAATGATAGACAAGATAGAATTATTAAGAAGATCAAAGGTTCGAAGAGCAAAACTTTATTTCGTAAGAGAAAAAGCTGCAAAGGAAATACGAAGACAGATGAGAAGAATGTTACAAATAGATTCAGATCAGAATACAGATAC
>CAYTNX010000093.1:0-1886 GCA_964439365.1 uncultured Candidatus Saccharibacteria bacterium
CTCCGGTTTCATATTTTAATTCTGCATAAGCAGTTTTTCCTTTTATTTCTAGGGTTAAATCATCTATTATTTTTACAGACCAACCCTTATCTTCTGAATACTTTTTATACATTTGCAATAATTCCTTTGCAAAAAGATAAGCCTCATCTCCTCCAGTACCTGCTCGTATTTCTAGAATTAATTCTGTAGGATATTCTATTTCCTCTTTTTCTGAATCGATTATGGCTTTTATTTGATCTTCTGTATTTTTCTTTTGCAATCTGATATCAGCCAAATCATTTTCGGCCATTTCTTTCATAGATGGATCTTTTTCTGCAATAGTTAAAAGATCAGCTTCGTCCTTTAAAAGCTTTTCGTATATTTCTGCTAAATAAGCAGTTTTATGATTTTTCTTATACTCTTCTAGATTCATCTATGACTTTTTTGAAGTCTTTGTATCTACCTTTGCACTTGCCTTTGACTGACGAGACTTGAACTTTTCTACTCTTCCTGCACTATCAAGTGTCTTTTCTTGATTTGTATAAAAAGGATGTGAAGCACTAGATATTTCGACATGAAAAGCTGGATATTCTTTGCCATCTGTCCATTTTGCTGTTTCCTTTGTTTTTATAGTTGAAGAAATAAGAAACTGCACTCCGTTTGAATTGTCAACGAAAATAACAGGTCTATATTCTTTTGGATGAATTTCTTTTTTCATAAGTAAATGAGACTATACCAAATATAAACAAACATTGCAAATACTAAACAATCAAATAAAGGGTTTATTTTTATAAATAAATATTAAAGTCCTTGTAATGGATCAATCATAGTTCTCTGTATAGTTTCTGCTTTTGCCATAACTTGAACGCCATAAAAATTGTTTCCTGAATAGGAATTGCATGATTTGCCAGAATAATACTTACAAGCAGCATTTTTTTCTGCAGTATAACTGCTTGAACTTGCACCCAAATCTGTAAGATACATGGCTGAAGCCATAAAAGCATCTGGTGGTGACCAAGGATTGGGTATTGCTGTATTTAAAGCATTGGCTATTCTATCTTTGAGCAATACCCAAGTAGAAGCGATAAATTGCGCCGGACCCATTGCACCACCCCATCCTATAGATTGTGGACAAGACACTAGAGTCTTTGCAGGATCAAGTCCTAAGGATTTTGTTATGTCCAAAAATGGAGGTATATCTCTTCCTGGCTTCATAACATTGGTCAAAGTATTTCCAGTTTTTGTACTGACCCCTGCACCTGTATTAAAATCGGTCAAATAACATGTACCGACATTTTTACCCAAAGCTGATTCTTGAGTCAAAATTGCCAATAAGAAAGCTGGTCTTATACCTGTAATTCTAGATGCAGTATTTGCATATTGTAATGCTTTTTCAAAAGGAATTGATGCTGTATCTCTCAATGCAAACAATGCAGCTCTTATTTGTGCAGCTTTTACTTTTTTGTCAGCCAAAACCAAAGAATAAGTTTTTTCATCATTCTTACTCAAAATAAGTAACCTTTGTTTTTCTGATTCATCACCTTCTATATTTTTCTTTTCAAGTTCTATAGTGGCTCTAGCGTCCATTTCATTTGTCTTTCTTTTGTCTAAAGCATTTTTTTCTATTTCTGTTTGAGCTTTATCACTTCTTATTTGTTCAAAAGTAGTTTTTAACGATTCTTGAACAGATTCAAATGTATCCAAATCTTTGAAAAAAGTTGTAAGACTGTCTTTATTTAAAATAAATTCTGGCAATGTATATGAATCTACTTCACTAGTTTTGCGCATTATTTGTGATAAAGTCTCTCTACCTCTAGCAATTCTCTCTTCCAAACTTTCTATTTTTTGTTCTTTCTTTGATATATCTTTACCTAAAGTCTCTATTAAAATATTTTTCGCTTTTATGT
>CAYTNX010000094.1:0-1862 GCA_964439365.1 uncultured Candidatus Saccharibacteria bacterium
TCCGGCTTTTGTCTTCACAGCATACTCTGGATTTTTGTGAACTAAATAAGAATCTTGAAAAGTCGATATTCTACCTATCACATAAATACCTTTATCATGCAAAGAACCTATAAATTCTTTTATGTCCGGTATTCTATTTGAATCAGAAGTAAATTTCTTCAAATCCGCATCAGAAACTCTAAAGCTTATATTTCCAGTATAGTCTTTTATATCTATGACAACAGCATTCAATTCTGTTTTATCCAAAATACTAACAAGTTTGCTTCTCAATTTTTCACTTCCAGCAACCCAGCTAGACATATACAGAGCTTTTACGGATTTTGGAGTTTTTATATGAGTAACAACAAAAGGAAGAGGTAAAGAAATAGGTGTAGCTGCAACTTGATTTACATTTTCTAAACTTCTCTGATATTTAAAAGGATAGAAAAAACCAAAAACAACAGCTGAAATCAAAATGATTAATAAAATTATAAAGCTAATAACATTTGATTTCATTTATATTTTTATATTAATTTTTTTTCTCACTATCCACAAAAACCGAATTGTCTGATGAAATATTTTTTTCCTCCTGAGGTAAATTGTATGAAATCAATACAATGATAAGTCCCGAAATCAAAGATATTATTTTGTCCCAACTAGTAGGAAAACCTAAGAATAAAAATGCTGCTATCCCAATACCTAGAATACATAACCATTGTCTTTTTGACATAATTTTATATTTAAATTTAGTGATTGTAATTATAACCCGACATGATAACATTATGCCAGAGAGGAGGTGAAAAAAATGCTTCTGAATCGAAGCCTTCAAGAAAAACACCTTGCACCCTTCAAAGACAAATTTCCGGTAATTTGGTACAAAAACAGAATCGGGGATATTTTCCTCGGACGAGTAAGGAAGATAACGCTCACAAGTGAATTGACGATCAACTTTCAAAGGCTGGTGAGAGTTCATGAAGGATCGATCAACTTACTTAGAAAAAACCAGAAAAGATGGCATTCCGTAGGTGGAAGCCGGGTAAGAAATTATAAGATAGTATTCGAAGCCCCAGTTGTTACAGCTGAGGAAAAGGATGCTATTGCACTGAAATGCCCTCCTGACGAAGAGATCAAAATCTCCCTTAAGGAAGAAGATATCTCTCTCGAAAGAGAGCTCGCAAATGAATCGGAAATGGTTCATTCATAATCCGTGATAACCTCGAGTTGTCACGGATTAATTTTTTAATTAAAAATTATTTAGATTCAGAAACAATAATCACAAATTCACCTTTTTGTTTTTCTGGATTTTTATTTAATATTTCCAAAATATCATTAGCATTGCCCTGCAAAACCTCTTCATAGATTTTTGTCATTTCTCTCACAACTGTGATCTTTTTATCAATCAAATTTTTTAAAGATTCTAAAGTTTTCAAAATACGATGAGTTGATTCATAAAAAACCATAGTTCTTTTTGACAAAGAAATTTCCTTAAACAAAGTTTCTCTTCCCTTTTTATGTGGCAGAAAACCCAGAAAAACAAATTCATGAGTAGGAACACCAGATATAGAAAGAGCAGATACAAGAGCAGATGGACCAGGTATGACGACAATATTTAAATTTTCAAAATTACTCCCTCTTATCTTCGATAAAAGTAGAGAACCAGGATCTGATATGCCAGGAGTACCAGCATCAGTAACCATAGCAATATTCTTACCTTCTTTAATTTTTTCGAGAATAAGATCGACTTTTGTATCACCACTTTGAGCATGATAACTCATTGTAGATGTTGATATACCATAATGACTTAGAAGTCTCTTGGTGACTCTAGTATCCTCACACAAAATAAGCTCAACTTCTTTAAGAATCCTCAATGCCCTAAGGCTTAT
>CAYTNX010000095.1:0-234 GCA_964439365.1 uncultured Candidatus Saccharibacteria bacterium
CCAATAGTTTCTGTTAATCAAGAAGTAAAGAAAGGTGATGTGCTCGCAGATTCTTCTACTACTTGTGAAGGTGAGATGTCTCTTGGACAAAATTGTAGAGTTGCATTTATGACATGGAATGGTCAAAACTATGAAGATGCTATTGTTCTATCTGAAAGACTTGTAAAGGATAGTAAGTTTTCTTCTATTCATATTGAGGAGTTTGTTGTGAACGTCCGTGATACAAAACTTGGA
>CAYTNX010000095.1:244-1831 GCA_964439365.1 uncultured Candidatus Saccharibacteria bacterium
ACTCATGATATTCCAAACGTAGGTGAAAATAAATTGAAGAATCTTGATGAAGATGGAATTGTTAGAATTGGTGCAGAGGTTAGGCCAGGAGATATTCTTGTAGGAAAGATTACTCCAAAAGGAGAAACTCAATTGACTCCAGAAGAGAGGTTACTCCGATCATTGTTCGGAGAAAAGAGTCTTGATGTTAAGGACACATCAAAGAGAATGGAAAACGGAAAGAGAGGAAGAATTATCTCTGTTAAAGTATTTTCTAGAGATAAAGGAGATAAGCTTGAAAGTGGAATCATAAAAAGGATTCATGTTGAAGTAGCTCAACTGCGAAATATATCAGTTGGAGATAAACTTGCTGGACGACACGGAAACAAAGGAGTTATTTCTGTTGTTCTTCCTGAAGAAGATATGCCATATGATAAAGATGGAAATCCTGTTGATATGGTTTTGACTCCTCTTGGAGTGCTGAGTCGTATGAACTTGGGTCAAATTTTGGAGCTTCATTTGGGACTTGCAGCAAAAAGTTTGGATTATCAAGCGATCGTCCCTCCTTTTGCTGGAGCGACAGATGTGGAAATAAAAGAAGAGTTGGTTAAAGCAGGATTTAAAGACAATGGAAAGATAACTTTGTTTGATGGTAGAACTGGAGAAGCATTTAAGCAAGAAGTTGCTGTTGGATTTATGTATATTTTGAAACTTCACCATATGGTTGACGATAAGATACACATGAGATCAATTGGTCCTTACTCTCTTATTACTCAACAACCACTTGGAGGAAAAGCTCAAGGTGGAGGTCAGAGATTTGGAGAAATGGAAGTCTGGGCACTTTTGGGTCATGGAGCTGCTTATACTCTTCGTGAAATACTTACAATAAAATCAGACGATATTCAGGGAAGATCTCAAGCCTTCGATTCTATTGTAAAGGGCGAAAGATTGAGACAACCAAACCTTCCTGCATCATTCAATGTTCTTCTAAAGAGTCTTCGTGGTTTGGCATTAAATGTCGAGCTTATTAAAAAGGGTGAGGTAGATGAGGAAATTGAATAATTAAAACAAAAACCATGCAAACAAATACAAGAAAAAATATTGACCCACAAGATTTTGATGTAGTGAAGCTTGGAGTAGCCTCACCAGAAAAAATACTTGAATGGTCTTTTGGAGAAATAACCAAACCAGAGACAATAAACTACAGAACACAACGTTCAGAGAAGAATGGTCTTTTTGATGAAAAAATATTCGGTCCAGATAAAGACTATGAATGTTATTGTGGAAAATATAGAGGCATAAGATATAAGGGTATAGTATGTGAAAAATGTGGAGTTGAAATAACACGTTCAATAGTACGAAGAGAGAGAATGGGTCATATAGAATTGGCTACACCTGTAGCACATATATGGTTCCTAAGATCTATGCCATCAAGAATAGGACTTGTTCTTGGAATGACTACTTCAGATTTGGAAAAGGTGGTGTATTTTGCCGGATATATAGTTACAAAAATTCATCAGGAAGAAAAAGATAAATTCTTGAAAGAACTTGATTCAGAATTTAAGACAAAGGTTAAGGCTGCACAAGATGAAAAAACAAAAGAAGCTT
>CAYTNX010000096.1:0-504 GCA_964439365.1 uncultured Candidatus Saccharibacteria bacterium
TCAAAACTAAATTCATTATTTTTTAGACTAACATTTATAGAGCCACCTTTATTTATACTTTGTGAAATCATAAGTGAAGCTATTGGAGTTAGAATTTTGTTTTGTATAAGACGCTTTAAAGGTCTTGCTCCATAATGTGGATTATAGCCCTCTTTTGATAAATAATTCAAAACATCCTGATTTATATTTAGATTTATATCCTTTGATTTCAATCTTTGAACAACAATATCTACTTGTATCTTTACGATTTTTTCTATTGATTCTGGACTCAAAATATCAAAGAGAATTATATCGTCTACGCGATTTAGAAATTCTGGTCTAAAATATTCTTTCAAACTTGTCATTACTTTATTCTTGACCTCATTATAATTTGTCTTTTCTGAATTTTCTCCTTCTGTTCTAAAACCAATTTTTTCCATTTTTTCTATAAACTGCGCGCCGATATTTGAAGTCATTATTATTACTGTATTTTTGAAATTTACAGTTCTACCCTTTGAATCTGTT
>CAYTNX010000096.1:514-1773 GCA_964439365.1 uncultured Candidatus Saccharibacteria bacterium
CATCAAATAAGACTACTGAATATGGTTTTCTACGAACAGACTCTGTCAATGTTCCGCCTTCATCATATCCAACATATCCAGCCGGGGATCCAACGAGTTTAGAAACACTATGTTTTTCCATAAATTCAGACATATCTACTCTTATCAAAGCATTTTCATCATTAAACAAGAAACCAGCCAAAGTTTTTGTGAGCTCGGTTTTACCAACACCTGTAGGACCAAGGAAAATAAATGAACCTATTGGTCTTTGCGGATCTGCTATACCAGCTCTTGAGCGCTTTATGGTATCTGATATTTTCTTTACAGCCTCATCTTGACCGACCAATCTTTTTTTCAATTCATCCTCCATTCTTGAAAGTTTTGATAATTCCTCTTCCATCATTCTGGTTACAGGAATACCAGTCCATCTAGCCACAACTTCAGCAATGTCTTGTTCTGTAATTTCTTCTTTCAAAATTCTTCTTGAGGATTGAAGTTTCTTTAACCTTTTATTTTTTATTTCCAATTCTTTTTCCAAATCTGGAATTTTGCCATATCGAATCTCAGCCGCTTTTGACAAATCTGATCTTGCCTCAGCGCTTTCTGCTTCTATTCTCAATATCTCCAAATCTTTTTTGATTTTCTTTATATCTGTAATAGTATCTTTTTCATTTTTCCATTTTAATTCCAATTCTGATGTGCTTTCTTTAAGATCTGCAATTTCTTTTTCTATTTTTTGCATTCTTATCTTTGAATCTTTATTTGTTTCTTTTTTCAAAGCCTCTCTTTCTATTTCTAAACGCATTATTTTTCTTCGAGTTTCCTCCAAAGTAGGTGGCATATTTTCTAAAGAAATTTTTAGAGCTGAAGCAGCTTCATCTATAAGATCAACTGTTTTATCAGGTAAAAATCTATCAGAAATATAGCGACTTGAAAGATTTACAGCAGCAACAATAGCATCGTCAGTAATTCTTACTCCATGATAAAGTTCATATTTTTCTTTTAGCCCACGCAAAATAGAAACGGCATCTTCATAAGTAGGTTCATTTACATATACCGGCTGAAAGCGTCTAGTAAGTGCTGGATCTTTCTCTATCTGTTTTTGATATTCTTTCAAAGTAGTTGCACCAATTGCACGAAGTTCACCACGAGCAAGTGCTGGTTTCAACATATTTGATGCATCAAGAGAACCCTCTGCAGAACATGCACCAACAATGGTATGTATCTCATCTACGCACAGTATTATCTTTCCATCTGACTTTTCTATTTCTTTTAAAATA
>CAYTNX010000097.1:0-1747 GCA_964439365.1 uncultured Candidatus Saccharibacteria bacterium
TACGTCTTAATAATAGTAAAATAGTTTTACCCATAATAGAAGATGATATACCGATAAAAGTACCAACTACCACTAAGCCCAAAAAAGTCGAAGTAAAAAAAGACTTAAGTTTGATAACGGCTGAATCTTATATGATAGGTAATCTAGATAATGGTAGTGTATATGTAAAATATAAATCAGATAAAGTTTATCCTATTGCTTCGCTTACAAAGATTTTCACTGCACTTGTTGCGACACATACGCTAGATGATCAAAAACTTATCAATATAAGCCAAAAGTCCCTAGATGCTTATGGAAATGCAGGGAATTTGGTATTAAATGAAAAATATAAATTATCAGAATTATTGTATCCATTACTTCTGGAATCTAGTAATGATGCTGCGGAGGCTATAGCAGAATCATTTGGTTATGGAAAATTTATAGAAAAAATGAATCTTTTTGCAAAAGAAAAAGATTTGAAAAATACTTACTTTAAAGATGCCTCAGGATTGAGCTCAGCCAATGTATCAAATGTGGATGATTTGTTTTTACTTGCTCAATATCTATTTAAGAATGAAAAACCACTTTTAGAAATAACAAAAACTGATCAAATGACCCTATCTACAACTACATATCATGGTTTTCATCATTTTGTATCTATAAATCCATTTATACCTTATGAACCATTTATAGGAGGAAAAACAGGTAGAACTATAGAGGCAAAAGAAAGTATGGTTTCATTGTTCAATTATAAGACCTCAACAACTACATATCCTATAGCTGTTATTATATTGAGATCTGAATTTGGAGAAAGGGAAATAGATACAGAAAAAATACTGGAGAAATTGAGTACAAAATTTAAATAGACATATCATTTGATATGTCTATTTAAATTAATTCTAGTGCAGTCTGTGATGATTAAGTTTACTCTGTAGTCTTTCCATCAAAATGCTCGCTATCTTTTTCTGCATCAGATTTTGTCTTGTGTATTACTCCATCTCTATGATGTGGAGGCATATATATAGTATATAGTTTCATTGAATCATTTCCTGTATTTACTATATTGTGTTTTGTGCCCATAGGTACAACTATTGCACTTCCATCTGATATATCATGAGATACACCATTTAATATTGCTTTTCCTACACCTTTTTCAACTCTTAGAAATTGATCTACATCATTATGCACTTCTTCCCCTATGTCTTCTTTTGCAAGTAATGACATCAATACCAATTGGCAATTTTTGTCTGTATAAAGTACTTCTCTAAAATTTTCATTTTCTAGAGAGAGTTTCTCTATATTTTTTACATATCCTTTCATATTTTTTTTATTAACTTTTAAATTACGGTATTTGTTAAGGTATTAATTAATGCTGTGAATGAAGCCACATTTCCTCTGGCGTCAAGGGCCTTTACAGATAACATATGATTTCCAGGAGATAGACCGGCTGTTGAATATTTTAATGATATTGATCCTGTATTGCTTGTTGTTATTATATTGTTATCTATTGAGAATTCCATTTTTGTTACTCCAATATTGTCTGTGGCACTTACATCAACATTTATTTCATTGTTTACAATTTTATATCCAGTTGTCGGACTTTTTGCAGATATTTTGGGTGCTATATAATCTGTTGTATTTATTGGAGCTGATACAACTGGATTTGATATTACATAAGTTCCAGATACGCTTATACCCATTGCAGAACTATTCTTATCCACTACATTCACTGAAACAGGGTAATTACCATTTACTGTACCTTTTGTAG
>CAYTNX010000098.1:0-341 GCA_964439365.1 uncultured Candidatus Saccharibacteria bacterium
CCACCCGGAGGTAAAATCGAAAGTAAAGACAAAAACGTCAAAGCCTCCGCCTCAAGAGAACTTCTCGAAGAAACTGGACTGATGGCAAAAAGTCTTTATGAGGTAGCAGTGGTTACCATAAGAATACCCGGAAAAAGGAAGGTTATACTTCACGTTTTCAAATGCACCAAATGGTCTGGCAAATTGAAGCGAGAAGAAAGAGAGTTCAGCTATCTCAAATTCTTTCCATTCGACAAAATCCCCTGGGAAAAGACCGCACCCGGTGATGAAGAATGGATGAGAAGGATACTTTTCAAGAAAGAGCGTCTGCAAGTCGATGTTTTGTGCGGAGAAAGACGCAT
>CAYTNX010000098.1:351-1735 GCA_964439365.1 uncultured Candidatus Saccharibacteria bacterium
AAAAAAATCAGTAATTCTTACAATTTCTACAAGAGCATTAAAAACTATACAGAAGCGTGGAGCATTTGCCACTCTAAAAAAGGCAGGATTGATTTAATTCTTTTAAAATCAAGATAAAAAAGACAAGAGCAGTCATTAGAGAAATCAGTGACTGTTTTTTGTTTTTATTTCTCCTCCCAATTTTCCCCATCAGATACAAAATGTTTTGACTTTTCTTTTGTATTAAAAATATATTTAGGTTTTATTTTATTAATTAAATCCTTAAAAACCCTTGTCTCTGTGGCGCTATTATAATATTCGATGAGATTATCCTCTGTTTTTATTTCAATATTTTTTGAAATATCCTTCTGAATTGTCTTTGACAGATTACCAAAAAGAAAAATTGCTGTTTTATTAAATTCTATTTTTAAACCCAAATCTGGAATACTCGTTTTATTAAATTTAAATCCTTGATAAGGAAAGAGTATATTTATTTTTAAATTCTTATCTATATTTATATAATCCCCTTTTTCGACCTCGGTTATCGGAATTTTATTTTTATCAATTTCATCTTTTAACTGAAAAAGAACACTGCTTGTAGCCATTATTTTGGGCATAATTATCTTTCCAATTTCATATCTATTTACAATATCTATAAGACCACCAATTTGTACCGGTAAAGAACTTGGTATAAACAAAACATCAATCTTTCTCTTATAAAATGGGGTTATTTTAGTAATTTCTTTAATAATTTCAGAATTTTGTCCACCACCTATTAAAATAGTCTTATTTTCTGGTGTTCTTAAGAAAATAGCCCTTCCCCTTTTTAAACTAAAAAAATATATTTCTAACACCGAATCCCTATATTCATAACGATAAATATAAAATCCCAAATAACAAAAACAAATCAAAGAAAAAATAATTATGTATATAATTGTGTTTTTCATGATAAAATTGAATTACTATGAATAAATTTAATGAAACAAAATTCAATATTCCAAAATTAAAAGGCATTTCTGAAAAGACAATCGAGGAACATCTAAAGCTATATGCAGGATATGTAAACAATCTAAATCTAATACATGAGATAGTTGAAAATACAAATAATCCAGAGTATGCGAAAAGAGAATCATATAGAAGACAGGGTTTTGAATTTGCTGGTATGAGAAATCATGAAGTCTATTTCTCAATATTAGAAGGAGGACATAAAGAATTATCAAAAGAATCTCCACTTTACAAAAAAATAGTAGAATGGACAGGCTCTTTTGAAACATTTATTCAAATTTTCAAAAATCTAGCCACAACTAGAGGTATAGGTTGGGCAATTTTGGGATATGACAAAAAAACAGATAGACTAATACAATACTGGGTTGATGAACAACATATAGGACATTTACCAGAAGTT
>CAYTNX010000099.1:0-1669 GCA_964439365.1 uncultured Candidatus Saccharibacteria bacterium
GACTCTTGAAAAAGATAGCTGGAAAGAAACCCACTGAAACTGGGGTTATTAAGACATGGTATAGAAGAAGCCAAATATCACCAGAAATGGTAGGTTTTATCTTCGGAGTATACAATGGAAAGCAGCATGTAGATGTTCTTGTATCTGAAGAAATGGTTGGGCACAGACTAGGTGAATTTGCTCCTACAAGAAAATTCATAAGACATGGAGGTAAGATGCAGAAAGAATTGGAAATGAAGGCAAAGGAAAGTGAAATGGCAGCAGCAAAATCAGCCAAAGAAGCAGCTACAGCAGCAGCTACAAAAAAATAATATTTAATATATGATTACCGCATCACTAAAAAATTATAGACAGTCACCAAGAAAAGTAAGAAGTGTGGCAAATCTCGTACGCGGTAAATCCGTAGAACAGGCTCTAAATACTCTAAATTTTTTGAGTAAAAAAGCATCAAATCCATTACACGGTCTTATACTTTCAGCAATAGCAAATGCTAGAAACAATTTTAATATAGAAAAAGATGTTCTATTTGTAAAAGAATTGAGGGTAGATTCTGGATATATTTTGAAAAGAAGAATGCCAAGAGCTAGAGGAAGTGCTTTCCCAATAAACAAAAGAACAAGTCATGTTTTGGTTGTTCTTGCTCCAAAATCTGAAATGAAAGTAAAAGGCAAAAAAGCAGAAAAGACAGCTGAGGTTAAGGTTGTTGAAAAGGCCGAAACAAAGAAAGTGAAAGAAACAAAAAATAAAAAATAATTTTATGTCACATTCAGTACACCCATATTCACATAGATTAGGAATAATAAGAGACTGGAGAAGTCGCTGGTTTGGTGCAAATAAAAGCTTCAGATCTTCTCTAAAAGCAGATATAACTATCAGAGAATTTCTTGTAAAAGAATTGAGATCTTTCCATATTACAGATATTCAAATAGAGAGAAATAGAAAGAATCTTCATGTAACAATAAGAACATCAAGACCAGGTATGATAATTGGTAGAAGTGGGGATGGTGTTGCAAAATTGAGTGACAAAATACTCGCTCTTTTGAAGAAAAAGAAAGTAGATCTTGCAGGTCAAGAATTGAAATTGGATATAGAAGAAGTAAAAAATCCAGAATCAAATGCAGCTATTGTTGCAATGATAGTTGCTGAGGGATTGGAAAAGCGTCTTCCTTTCAGAAGAGTTATGAAGCAAACTTTGGAAAAAGTTTTGGCAAATAAAGACGTGAAGGGAGTAAAGATAAAATTGGCTGGAAGACTTGGAGGTGCTGAAATGGCAAGACAAGAAGATTTGAAAAAAGGACAAATCCCTCTACAAACTCTTAGAGCAGATATAGATTTTGCAAGAGAAAAAGCTCATATGACTTATGGAGATATAGGTATAAAAGTTTGGATATACAAAGGTCAAATCTTCAGTAAGGATATTAAACAGAAAAATAATTAATAATAAATACCATGCTTTTCCCTAAAAAAGTAAAATTCAGAAAGTGGCATACAGGCCGAACAAATGCAAAGAAAATTGCTAAGGGTGTTGAAACTCGTGGAGTCCATCTTTCTTTCGGATCATATGGTTTGAAAGCCATGAAATACGGCAGATTGACTTCAAATGAAATCGAAGCCGCAAGAAAGGTTATGGCTAGATATGCTACAAAGTCTGGAAAGGTATGGGTTAGAG
>CAYTNX010000100.1:0-1661 GCA_964439365.1 uncultured Candidatus Saccharibacteria bacterium
TATGAATTATGTCCGCCAGTTTTATAAGTAAAACATCGTGATTTGCATTTTTAAATCTTTCCAATTGTTTTTGTTTTCTTTCTTTTTTAACAGATATAGATTTATCTTCCGTTAAAAAATCAACAATATCTCTAACTTTCTTTCCAAATTGTTTTTCTATATTATCGAATGTTATATCTGTATCTTCTACGACATCATGTAAAATGCTAGCAACTAAAACATCTTCGTCGTTAGTAAAATGAGAAACTATAAATAAAACTGCCATTGGATGAGAAATATATGGATATCCAACGACTTTTCTCTTTTGGTCTTTGTGAGCGATAGAACTAAGATGTATAGCTTCTTTTATTTTATCTGTGTATATCATATTGTTTTATATTTTAATTTTTATATTCCTTAGTCTCGTATTCATGTAAAAATAAAGTTTCAAAATTTGGTTCAATTTCTGCAAGAGGATTTCCCATATCTTCTGTATAGTGAACAATAATTTTGAAAGGTATAACTCCTAGTCCTTTTGTAATTTCTTTTGATTTTCTGCTATAAAATAACTGGCTTAAAACATTAGCACCAGCTGAATCGCCAGCTACTATCTTATTATCAAAAATCTGTTTCAAGTTTTTAAATTTTTCTAACTTTTCTAATATTTTTGTTGTTTTGCCACCACTTAGAAATATAATATCAGCCCAAGCACAACCATCTAGGAAATTTTCTTCGGTTGCCATTTTAAATTCTAAGCTTTTTGAGCCTTTATTATTTTCAAATTGATCTTTGCATTGTTTAATTCTAAGATCTAAATATTCATCAAATTCTGCAAAGAATACCAAGAAGATTTTTACATTATCTCTGGTATCTTTAAGAGTTTGTTTAAAAAACTCATCCTTGATATACGATATGTTTTTATCAAAACCTCCGTGTAAAATGTATTTTGTCATAATAAGTGCAAATTATAAAGGTTTAAATAATTCTTTCAGTTCCTCTTTCTTTTTTGGATCAAATTTTGCTTCTACAAACTCTGAAACAATTTCTTGCTCGGCAAAATAAATATTTTTATTCGTTGCTACATCTATAAGTTCATCTAAAGAAAGATTTAATAATTTTATTTTTTCACCTGCATCAGGATGCATATCTGCTACTTTCTTTAAACCTTTGGCAATAAAAGTGTAAACAACCCAGTCAATTTTAGTGACAGGATGTCTAGCATCCCATAAAATAAATTCCTCAGCCTCATAGCCACTTTCTTCTAAAAGTTCTCTCTTGGCTGCCGTGAGAATATCTTCTCCTTCGTCTACTCGACCACCTGTTGCCCCAATGAATGGAATTTTACCAGGTTGTTCTTGCTCCGTCATAATGATTTTTCCATCAGGCAATATAGGAAAAACAACAACAGTATCAGGGCGTTTAATTTGTTCGAAGGTTGCTTTTGACCCATCAAACATTTCTTGTTCCCATTGATAAGTATCAAACATTATTCCCTTAAAAACTTTTTTTGCATGGTCTGGTCGTGGTTGTTTTGATGTTGGTCGTTTTATATTCATATAATTTTTATATCTAATTAATTGGAATTAAAAAATCAGAATATTTATTAATCATGAATTTTAGATCATTGGTAAATTTTAATGGATTATTTTCAATATCTTTCTTTAGTTGATCTATAGAAAATG
>CAYTNX010000101.1:0-1502 GCA_964439365.1 uncultured Candidatus Saccharibacteria bacterium
ACCTGCGACCAATCGCTTAACAGGCGACTGCTCTACCGCTGAGCTACACCGGAATGCATACTTTCTTTTAAGGGAACACTGGCTATAATATCAGATATGTATATAAAAGTGAAGATTACTCCAGGGGCCAAAAAAGAATCAATTAAAATGATAAAGCCAGATCATTTTGAAATTAGTGTAAAACCTAAAGCAGAGAATAATAATGCAAATAATAGACTATTGGAAATAATGAAAGGGCAATTTCCCAATTCTATTATAAAGATAATTTCTGGGCATCATTTGCCTAGTAAAATATTGAGTATAGATAGCAAAGATATTATTGAAGATAAATAAAAGTAAGGTATAATTAAATTATGAATATAAATATAAAAGCAACTTCTTTAAGTTTAACTCCAGAGATTTCTGATTATATAAATAAGAGATTATTGGTTGTCGATAAGTTTTTTCAAAATGACAGTACTGCTCACTGTGATATAGAAATAGCAAAGACAACAAATCATCATAAACAGGGTGAAATATTCCGTGCGGAAATTCATATTATTGCAAAGGACAAAAACATTTATGCAAGTTCAGAGAAAGAAGATTTGTATTCTGCTATTGATATAGTAAAGGATGAAGTATTGAGAGAAATCAAGAATTCGAACGCCAAGAGACGTTCACTTATACGTAGAGGTGGTGCCCAAATAAAAAATATTATTAAGGGTTTTTGGTCAAATAAATAAAAAATAAATATATGCCAGCATTTTTTAGACAAGAGGTAAATCAATGGATGTGCATTGCACTTATTGCACTTATGTGTTTTTGGACAGTTTTGTATTATATAACACACAAAGCATTAAATACTGCAAATACATCAGTGGCTTCGTTTTCAGAAATAGAATTTTAAAATATTAGATTTTCTATATTTTTAAATTCTTATAAGATATTTCAGTTTTACCTTCAGGTATGACTTTTTCTATTATTAAATTTCCGTCTTTGTATGAAGCTTTTGTTATTTTGATTCTTATTTTTTTATTTTCTTTTTCTATAAAAAAGAATGCAGAAGGCCAGCCATGATAAGCTTGTATTTTTAAAAAGTTTTTATAAGGATTATCTTTAAAATCTATTAATCCATCTTCTTTTTCAATTTTCTTTGTAAAAGTAGCTTCATCGTGTTTTTGTGGTATTTCTTTTATTTTTCCATTACCAATATTTTGAACCCAATCAGGCAATATAGATATAAGCAAATCAGTACCAGCCTTTACTATTTCATCCCCCAATTTTTCTGCAATAGGTGGCCATGGTTCCACAATAACTTCTTTTTGAGCAAGAATTGGTCCATGATCCATTTCACTGTCCATTCTGATTATGCTTACTCCGGTATTTTTTTCATCATTCAAAATCGCTGTTTCTATAGGACAAGAACCTCTTAGTTTGGGTAATAAAGAAGCATGAATATTCAAGGATTTTGCTTTGGGTATATTTAGTAGTTGATGAGGTATAATTTTCCGATAAGGAATGAC
>CAYTNX010000102.1:0-1502 GCA_964439365.1 uncultured Candidatus Saccharibacteria bacterium
AATAAAACTCACTCTTCTGTGGTACACCCAACTCTTTTAGTTTCTTACTCAGCTCTAAACTTGTAAAATGTTTTTCAATCATATCCTTATTCTTTAGTGAGTAAGTTGAGGAGGGATTGCTTGGATTCATCAATAGCTTCGTTACGATAACGTATAGGTTTTGCAAATAGTAAGGCTGCATCAGGGTCTTTTGAAAAATCTTCAGACCACTTTTCAGGCAAAGCCTCTATCGCCTCATGTAACACTTTGTTTTTGATGGCGTGGGCTTTTGATTTGAAAAATTCTTCAATGGGTTTTTGGTAGCTCTCATGTCCAAAACCTTGCCATGTCTTATCGCCCAATTCCCATTGCAGTTTTTTAAATTCCTCGATGCTTTTCTCTACCCACTCTTCAAATTGTTGGTTGGTCATACCTTTATACGGTTAATTAGTCAATTGAGAATCCTAGGAAAAGTAACGCATTTAGAACTCCAGGAATAACAGGCAATCTCCAAACAATCGGCTCTTGAAATATTGAGAAATCCCAGAAGACAAAAGAAATACTCAGTGCTACTAAAAGTCCTGCACAATACCCCACTATAAATCCTAGAATGAAAGCAAATAATTTTTCCATACTGTTCTTAGGGTTATTCCTTAATGAGTTTTTTAATCCTTTCAAAGATTTTTCTACTCTCATCTACTTGGATATTGTTTCCAAACTTACCATCGAAATAAGCTGTGGTAATTACCAGGTCGAATATATTATCTACATTTTTCATTCGAGCTAAGGATTGCCAAATAGTAGGTTTTTTCTTCATATCCCTTATAGGTAGTTAGTGATTAGAAATTATGTTTTGTTAACCATTCTTCTATTTCTTTGTATTTTTCTCTCCCGTAATCTCCACTCTCAATCCACTCGATATCATGGCACTGATTTGATAGTTCTCTCAGAGCCGCTGCAGTTCGTCTTCGTATTAGCAAATTTTCATCTTGCATGATTTGAGGATCTAACATATCTGCTAAATCGTTTAATTTTGTGTACATATAATCGTATGATCCGCCTGACATATTTTTTCTATTTAAGTTCCTTTTCAATTATTTCCCTACTTTCTTAATTGTTTACCAAGTTGGTCTACGCAATCGAAACAAATTTGCATATTTATATTCCCGTTTTGCTTTGGGTCATCGTCATATTCAGATTCAAACACCATTACATTATTTTCGCCACAAAAATCACAGTAAATAGCGAGGTTTTCTTTGATATATAGACTATTTTGCTTTTTTAAAATTATTCTTTTCATATTTTATTAGTTTAAACTCTCTTTAGGGATGTGGGTTGGATGGGTCATATCCTTATTTTTTAGTGAGTAAGTTGAGGAGGGAGGATTCTATTATTTCTTTAGTTTGTTTGGTAGCAATTTCCATAGCAGGAATTAAACATATTCTTTCGTCATAAGCTATAAGGGGCATATCAGATTTACCTTGATTTTGAAATTCATTAAGAATACGTGCATTGTGTTTTGA